>CAZIOB010000068.1:0-16324 GCA_964540755.1 uncultured Prolixibacteraceae bacterium
TCCGGTTTCATGTATATCCAAAGGTAAATCATGATCTGTTACAACACCGGATTCATTTATGATCTGTTCTTTGAACTGCTCCCTCAGAATCTTCCACTCATTAAGATCACAGGGCAACCTATGCAAGCAAAATTTCTTCTCAGCCTCTAAGGTCAACCTGCTTTTTATTATATCAGAATGATTATCTGAAAGAACAAGGGGAAGACTATCCGTTGTTTCGATATTTGTCGCCTGACTAAATTCTTCAGACCAACCGTAACTACCAGATAATAAAATAACTAAACAAATCAATAATATATTTCTCTTCATAATAAATGTTTTATTCAGAATACTATTATATCTAAATACTACAGTTCTGCCAAAAAATATTTTAGCAGTGAACAAATTTTTCCCTCACCATAACAAAAATAAGTATCCATTTTTAATTATGGGATTTTATGACTGTTTATATTTGGGAATTTTAGAAATTATCAGGTAAGTGGCCCTGAATTTAATCTGAAATATCTGCTTCAACACCTGATTTGATAACCTTATGAAGGTTCATATTCTTGTCAAGCAGGAGAATATCGGCTTTCTTACCCTTTTTTATCTCGCCCACCTCATCAAAAATATTTAACAATTTTGCCTGGTTATAAGATGTTATTTTTACAGCTTCATTAAGAGGAACATTCCATTCACCTGTCAGCCTCTTGAAATTCGAATGCATTGTTGCCACACTCCCTGCAAATACCGTTTTGTTTTCCAGCCAGGCTACCCCGTCGTCGATAATAACATCTTTCTCACCCAGCTTGTAACGCTTTCCGGGATCTTCAGGCAAACCCGCACACCTCATGGAATCCGTAATAATAATAATGTCCTCGTAGCTTTTATTATGCTTTATGAAATCCCAGAAATATTTAGTGATATGTTTTCCGTCTGCAATTACCTCAACTTTTACCCCTTCGGTCATCAGGCCCATCTCGATTGTACCCAGGTGCTTCAATCCGTTTCTTCTCTGGAATGTGGAAGTCACGCAGTAAATATGTGTCACAACCTTAATACCTTTCTTAAATCCTTCAAGAATCCTTTCATCATAGGCTTCATCATGGCCTGTGGCAGGGATTATATCTTTATCAAGCAGTAGCTCCAGCAATTTCTCAGACTCAGGTGTATGATATGAAAAAGTAACCATCCTGATTATATCCTGGTAGTTCTCAATAAGCTCAAAACTTTCTTTACCCGGAGGAATACAATATACCGGATCCTGGGCGCCCAGATTCTTCTCAGAAAGCCACGGCCCCTCCAAATGAATTCCAAGTAATCCGGACTGAAGGCCATTAGATGCATTTTCCCCGTTCTTATCCATAAAACCGGAGGCAGTTTTCAGCACAGACTCAATCTTATCCAGGCCAGCAGTAACTGTTGATAAAAGGAAAGAAGTAGTACCGTTTCTCAAATAAAATTTACTGATTTCATCCAGGGCTTCAACAGAATCATCCATCAATTCATAGTTATTGCCGCCATGTGTATGAATATCAATAAATCCCGGTATTGCATATTCGTATAATGCCTGACCTTCGGGACACGGCTCTTTTATGACAGACAGAATAGTTCCGCCATTTATAGTTATTGAACAATCAATTAATACCGAATCATGATTCACAATGTTTTTTACGAAATATTTTTTTTGCATGACTTATATTTTTTTAAAACTTTTTTCCCTGCCGGTTTAAGCCAGATTATAAAATACCCAAAATCAGGAATCAGATACTCCGGGGTGTTTTCAGGGTATCCTCATCTGTCACCACCAGCCAGTCTTTATGTTCCTTAAGGTATGTTACAGGATAATCATCACCGGGTTCTCCAAGCAGTGCAAGACGAAGGACAATATTGGCCCAGTCAAGGGACTGCAAACCGTTCCTACAGAAAAAAATCATCTTTTCAGCAGAGAATAACTGATTCATACCCAGTGTTAATGCTTTCCGGGGAAAATTTTCAAGGTTTCCGCCTATTCCTTCCCTGATTGCATTGATGGTTACAGTGAAATCGTTTAATTGGACAACCCTCGGATCTGTATTGCGTACTCCTGGTTCCGGCTCATTAAAAGCCATATGGCCGTGTATTCCGACTCCGCCATAAGTTATTTCCAACACTTTTTCTGAGATTATTTGCTTCAAAGTATATATATTACCGCTACGCGGAAATATGATCTTTGAATAATCCGGCAATAAACTCTTGTCAATTCCCTTAAACATTTCCAATAACCTGCCTCTGAAACTTAAACAGTGATCATGAGGAATTTCTATTCCATTTATGTCGGCATACTCATCCATAAAGAAAAACCAGGTATTCTCAAGCGATATTTTCTCCTTGTTTACCATTTCAATAAAACAGGGGTACTGTCCGACCGGTCCGTAGGGAAATATTCCGGCAGTCGGTTTGCCTGCCTCATTGTTTCTTTTAATCCTCTCAGCCATATCCCGTGCAAAGAAAATATGCATATCATCGACACTTTTTTTAACGACAAGGTGATAACCAGCCCTCCTTATGACCTCCTCTTCCGTCAATTTGTTCAAATGACGTATTTCATCATTCCTGTTCATCCTTTAAATTTATTAATTATCTGTAAATAAATTCATTAAAAATTTGATAACCCATAGAACCATCAGGCGCTCCGGCCGCAAAACTCACCAACATGTTACTTGTTTTAAAACAGACAATATTTTCTGCGAAACGGTTTAAATTATAATTTTCATAACTTCTCAATATCACATAAATATCTTTATCACCTGCTTTCAGGACACCTCTCTTAAATTCTTATTTTATGGCCTTTTTCTGCAAAATACAGTATAAAAAAGTAAGATGGCAAACAGACAAGGTATGCAGAATGGTAAGATGTAAGCTCAACTACATATCCGAAAATCAGGGGGATTATAGCACCTCCGATACCACCCATAACAACAAGCCCTGATCCCTTCTTGGTCCATTTACCAAGGTCAGCTAGTGCCAGAGGCCATATAGCCGGCAGCATTACCGCATTGGCAAAACCCAGCAAAGCAACCAGATAGATGGCGATATAAACAGGAACTATCGTAATGGTAATTGCCAGGATCACTCCCAGAACAGCAGACAGTGTCAGGGCCTTCTCCTGGGTAATGACATTGGGTGTAAATATTACCCCTGCCAGATAGCCAAAAACCATGGCAAATGATGTCAGCCAGACATAATTTTCAGGATTGGAAAGATCCAGGGTCACAGCAAAATCATTAATGGTGCTAAGGGCTATTGTTTCGACTCCGACATAAAAAAACAACGATACACTGCCAAGTATCAAATGTGGAAACTGCCATATGCTTGTCTTAAGGTTAGATGCTGAGGATGCCTCGGTAACTTTGCTTGTTGCGTCTTCGCCCTCAGCCTTAAGTTCGGGCAGCGGGATAAAATAAGATGCTATCCCCAAAGCAACAAATATCCCGGTAATAACATAAAACGGAGCAATAGTATCCATTATGTCAATATTTTTCAGATCCATAAAGAAAGCTAGTATAAGGGATGCTGCTGCATACGAGAGCTTATTGGCTATGCCCATGATACTCATGCGACGGGCAGCGCTTGCTTTGGGACCGAGAAGGGTAATATAAGGATTAACCGAAGTGTTCAGTATGACCCGTCCTATGCCATTAACAAAAAGTGCGCCTAAAAATACTATAAAACTCCCCGTTTTGGCAGCGGGAATTATCAAGTAAAAGCTGAGCGCCAGCACCATAAAAGCTGTTACTATTCCCCCCTTGTAACCTGTACGGTTTATCAATCCCCCGGCCGGAACGCTGAAAAGCACAAAAGAACCGAATGTTGCCGTGACTATCAGGTATGACATCCCTGTAGAGATGTTAAATGCCCCCTTGACAAAAGGAATAAAAAAGGCATCAATACCCACGGCAAAGCCAAGCACTGAAAAAATGACAACCATTGCCATCATTGGCAGGATCAATGTATTTCTTCTTTCCATTTTTTTACATGTTAATTAAGTTTGAATAATACGGACAAATATTTTTAATTAAGTCATTTTTAAAAGCTGACAATCCCTGTAATAGCTCCAATAACAGCTATTGATACCGTTACACAAACCGAGGAAGCCAGGGTCATCCATATCCCGGCTTTGAACATATCTCTGATCGTAAAATAACCGGAGGAATAAGGAATGACATTGGTCGGTGTGGAAGTCACAAGCAGAAATGCCAGCGATGATGTTATTCCAGCCGGTATTGCCAGAAGCACAGGATCGATATCTGTTTGTCCCGCAAGGGCAATTAACAGGGGCACCATTATAATACCTGTCACTGTATTGCTGGAAAACATTACCTTCATTATTGAAACACCCAGTACAACAGCAAAAATTATTACAACAGGATGGAAGAGTCCCAGCTTGCTGAATGCCACCTGTGCAAGCCAGGCAGCAGCACCGGTATTATATATGCTCATCCCTATAGACAATCCTGTTACGATCAATATTATACCACCCCAGCTTATATCCTTTTCAGCTTCTTTCCAGTCTATTACAGCAATCCCGGGAACAAAAAACAGACAGGCACAGGCAATAGCTACAAAGGCAATACCCAGATAATCAATTACTCCTCCTGTAAGGTTACCTATCCATTTGCCGGTTATCCATAATATCACCGTTAATGAAAATACCAAAAGAGTCACAATCTCATCCTTTTTTAGCTTTCCGAGTCTGGCACGTTCTTCTATGAAATCCTCCTCTGCAACTGAAAGATTTACTTTTTCCAGCGGAAAGACACGTATCAGTATTAACCATGCACAAGGTATCATAAGCAGCATAGCAGGATATCCCAGTACCATCCAGTCAACAAATGAAAAGTCAATATTAGCCAAATCTTTCAGAAAAGCCATTGTCAGAGGATTCGGACCGCAACCCGCAGGTGTTGAAATGCCCCCGGCCAAAGGTCCCCATGCCGTAGCTATCAGAAGAGCACGCCCGAAGTTAGTTTTCAACGGCTCAAGATTCGCATCTTTAAGTATCCTGACCGCCACCGGCATAAGCATGGCCGCAACTGCCATATCTGTTATCCATCCCGATAAGAGAGCTCCTACCGTTATAAACGCCAGAATGATCATACTGGGTTTATGTCCCAGCTTGTACAATACATACGTGGTAACACGTCTCAGAAGATTTGTCCGGGCGATTGCCGCAGAAAAGATCAAAACCCCGATGAAGAACAGGATAATTGTATTACCGAACCCTTCCCGAACAAGAATTTCCAGATCCGACGCACCCGTAACCACAAGCAGAACAAGACCCAGGAACCCTGCCACAGGAAAGGGAATGGCCTCAGTTATCCATAAAATAACAACCATAATCAATACACCAATAGCTGCCTTACCCTGCATAGTCAGAGCAACCGTTCCACTTCCGGTACTGATTTCCGGTGGCAGGGGCAAAAGAATTATAACAATCAATGTAAGGGCCGAGAGCGCAAACAAAAGCAACTTTCTTTTCATTTACCTTTCATTATCCGGTTAAACAATTCACCAATCTGGCCTGGCCTGTCTGCCACCAGCGCACCTGCATCACGCAATGCTTTGGCTTTTGAAGCAACATCTCCCCTGCCTCCTGACACTATTGCTCCGGCATGCCCCATTTTTTTGCCTTCAGGAGCATTCCTGCCGGCGATAAAAGCTACCAATGGCTTTGTGAATAAACCATTTTCAATAGCAGCAGCGACCTCTTCTTCCATACTGCCGCCAAGCTCTCCGATTATCAACACAGCGTCGGTATCATCATCAGCCTCAAATGACGGGAGCATTTCAGCGAACCGGGTGAAAGGAACAGCATCGCCCCCGATCCCTATCAGGGAAGATACGCCAAATCCTGCTGCAACCATCATAGCTGTTGCTTCGTTGGTCAGCGAACCGCTGCGGGTCATAACCCCCACTCTGCCTGGTTTATATACTCTGTCGATCCAATAAGGCAAAAACCCCATCATAGCCTGTCCCGGAGTAATAACTCCTGTTGTATTGCCTCCTATTACAGTTGCGCCCATGGACAGTGCTGCTGATCTTACCTGCAACGCCTCATGCAAAGGAATGCCTTCAGCGGTAACCACAACCTTGCATATTCCTGCATCGAGAGATTCAAAGATCGCATCCCCTGCAAAGTGCGGGGGCACAAATAAGACGGTTGCATCAGCACCTGTCACATCAACTGCGTCTCTTACAGTATTATAAACAGTCACGCCTTCCACTTTCTGACCTCCTTTGCCGGGAGTGACACCGGCAACAACATTTGTGCCCAGATCAATCATGTGCTTAGTCCAAAAACTACCTTCACTCCCTGTAATTCCCTGGACAAGCACCCTTGTATCTCTATCTATAAAAACACTCATTGTAATTTATGCTTTTCATTATGTGTTTTTCTATTTGTTTTTAATATGCTTTTTAACAACTCTCCGGCTTAAGATAATTTGCCGCCGCAAAGCTCAATTGCTTTTTTAACCGCCTCTTCGGTATTGCTCAACGGTTCCAGTCCTATTGACTTAAGGATTTCCGTTGCCTTCTCTTCGTTGGTACCGCGGATAGCCGTAACAATGGGAATTCCGGGCTTAAGCTTATCAATTGCTTCAGCCAGTCCCTCCGCCATAACATCTGCACGTGCTATTGTTCCGAATGTGACCACAAGAATAACTTTCGGATTACCGCGGAGAGCAAACTCCATAGCCTCAACCGCCCGCCTGTAATTGGGCCCTCCAAACTCAAGGTAGTTGGATACCGTGCCTCCGTAATCAATGATCAGGTCATACACTGTATTAGTAAGACCGGCACCGGCACACAGCAATCCTATATCACCGTCAAATTCCAGATAAGGGAATCCCGCAAGCGCAGCTTCATATTCAGCATCACTGCTGAACTGGTCGCGCGATAAAGACATGCCCTCCCCGGACTTAGCCACACTGTCGTCGATGTTGAACCTGGCATCAGCGGCAGCCAGGTTACCCTCTTTTGTTACTACAAGAGGATTTATCTCGACCAGTTCGGCTCCATTTTCAACAAAAAGATTGAAAAGTGATTTTAACAGTTTCATCCCCTGTTTGAAAAGATCCCCTCTGAGCCCCATGCCAAACATCATCCTTCTGAGCTGATAAGGCAGTATCCCCTGAGAGATGTCAACATGTTGTCTTACAATCTTTTCAGGACTATTGACGGCAAGCTCCTCTATATCTATGCCACCTTCGCCTGAACCGATCAACAATGCTTTTCCTTTCACCGGATCGACGGTAACTGAAAGGTAAAGTTCTCTTTCTATTTCCAAAGCCTGTTCTACAAGCACCTTCCTTTGTCCCTGCTGACCGACTATTAATTCTTTCAGATGTTTCAGGCACTCATCCCTGGTGCCGGCAAAACGGATCAATCCTGCCTTGCCCCGGCCGCCATGAAGGACCTGGGTTTTTAAAACACATGGTAAACCTGTGGTCTCCAGTACAGCATCCAGGTCATTTTCATTTTCAATAAGATATTCATTTTCAATAAGATAACTTAAGGGAACAGGAATTCCTGCCTCTTTAAACAGTTCCTTGGCTTGATATTCAAATAACTTCATAAATCAATTCCTATTTTTTCTCTTTTATTATTCCTGAAAATCTAAAATATAAATCTAATACAGCTCAATATTGCACCCTACCATTGTAAATATTCAGCAGACAATTATTTTCCGTATTTGTCCCAGAACTCTCCCCAGACCTCATTATCCCCCGGGCGTACAGGGTCGAATGGCTCAGACAGCCAGGTAACATTGATAAAATGTTTCCAGTGAATGTTCTCTGTAGTGCTGTTACCTCCCCAGGTACCGCACCCCAATGATACAGTGGATGGCATTCCGTTGAAGAAGTTACCGCCGTTTCCTGGGGCCATTGGCTGGCGAACTAATATACGGCTACTCTTCTGCGTCAGGGCCAGCTTTTCAATATACTCCTGGTTAAAAGTGTGGATACCCGATGAATGTCCTGTTCCTGCATAATCTGTCAATGCCTTAACGATATCAAGAGCTTCGTCATAACCACCATAACGCCATACAGTCAATACAGGCGAAAGCTTTTCCCCGCGCCAAGGTGTATCTTCGTGGGCATCGGGATATTCAACGACAAGTGCTTTTGTTTCTTCCGGTACCTTTATGCCGGCCATGCCTGCAATCTTCTTTGCAGAAGCAGCTACAATAGCTCCATTTATGGTAATCCTGCCTTTTTTATTCGGGACCCATAAAACTTTCTCAAGCGCATCACGCTCTTCTGACGAGCAGATATATGCACCTTCATCTCTTAAAGCATCCATAAAGGCGTTATAAACATCCTTTTGTACAATTGCTGAATTTTCAGAAGAACAGGAAGTGGCGTGATCAAAAACTTTGCTTAAATGAATCTTGGCAGCTGCATCCTTAACATCGGCATCCTCTGCAACAATAGCTACTGCATTTCCTGCCCCCACACCCAAAGCAGGAGTACCGCTTGAATAGGCTGCCTTTACTACACCGGGGCCACCTGTTGCCAATACCAGGTCAACCTGGCGCATCAATTCCTGGCTTAGCGCCAGCGTGGGCTCCTCTATAAACTGTATCAAATCCTCCGGGGCGCCCACAGTACGGAGTCCGTCACGCATAAACCCGCATACCACTTTCGCAGAACGTTTAGCTGAGGGGTGGGGCGCGATAATAACAGCATTTCGTCCTTTCAGTATTGCAATAGTATTACTTGCCGGAGTGGCTGTAGGATTGGTAACAGGGGTTAATGCACCAACCACTCCCACGGGTTTGGCATATTTTCTAATGCCCCGCTCTTTGTTCTCTTCGATCAATCCTACCGATTTTCCTTTCAGTGATTCTAAAAGAGAGCCCAGCACTTTAACCTTGTGCTTTGTCAACTTGTCGTTTACATTTCCCATGCCCGTTTCTTCGACTGCACTTTCGGCACATACTCTGATATTCTCATCACAATAGGTCTGCCATGCCACCGAGCGGCATACATCATCAATCTGCTCCTGCGTATAATCTGCCACTTTAGCCTGCGCCACACGCGCACGCTCAACCAATTCTCCAATTATTTTTACATCATCTGTGTTATCCGACATAATACTTTTTTAAAAAATTGAACCTCATTTCAACTAATTTATTAATCTCCGTTTATCAGGAAACCTGCATTCTCTCTTATTTGCTCTCTATTTCTCTGATGCCATTTTCAGGCATGCCTCTGCAATGTGCTCCGGCCCGAATTTATGTTTGTCGAACAGGTATTGTTCAGTTGCAACCTCTCCAAACTGATCGGGTATGCCAAGTCTCTTAACCCTGACCGGATATTTTTCGCTCAATGTTTCGCACACCACTCCTCCGAGGCCTCCAATAATGCTTTGATTCTCAACCGTAACAACTCCTCCGGTCTTTTTTGCCGAACTTATCAGTGTCTCTTCATCAAAAGGCTTCACGGAACCACAATGCAGAACCTCAACAGACACACCCTCATTTTTCAGTTTATCAGCCACTTCAACGGCAAACCATGTCATATAACCGGTTGCCACAAGTGTGACATCTCTGCCTTCACGGACAACAACAGATTTGCCAGGTTCAAAGACAAAATCTTCATCAAATACTTTACCCACTTTCGGCCGTACAAGCTGCATATATGTAGGTTGTATTGTTGCGGCCATATTTTTCATCATGGACATGAGCTCATATACATCACAGGGACTATAAACATGTAAATTAGGCATAACGCGCATTATGGCCAGATCCTGAAAATCCATATGCGTTCCGCCATTGGGTCCCTGTGTAATACCGGGAGCTGTTCCGACTATCTTAACGTTAGTATTGGCATAAGCAACGCTGAGATAGATCTGGTCATATACCCTGCGGGAAGCAAAGCATGAAAAGCTGGCGCAAAAAGGAATCTTTCCTTCTATCGCCAAACCGGCGCCTACGCCGATCATATTAGCCTCCGCAACCCCGATATTTATAAAATTAGCAGGATTTTTTTCTGCAACAACCGGATTAGTTCCCGATGCCTTGCTAAGATCGGCCTCAAGACAAAGAATATCCGGATTGTCCTCAATAAGTTCGTTAAGCACATCTGCATATACTTTACGCATTTCATTAAAATGTAATTCTCCCATTGATATCTTATTCTATACCGTTTCCGGTCAATCCCGTAAACGGAAAGTTTTTAAATGTAATTTCAATTAATATGGTAACTCAACGTCCTTTGCTTCCAGTGCATTCATAAATTTCTTATATGCCTCCTGGTCAGGTACTTTGATATTATGACTACCCGCCTCTCCTTCCAGCACACTGCACCCTTTGGCTTTTATCGTATGGGCAATGACCATTGCAGGCTTTCCCTTTACCTCTTTAGCAGCCTTCAGAGTGGTATATACATCATCCCAGTCATGACCGTTCATCTCAAAAACTTCCCAGCCGAAAGCTTTCCATTTATCATGCAAGGGCTCAAGACTTAAAATCTCATCCGTTGCACCGTCAATCTGAAGTTTATTGTAATCGGTTATAGCCACCAGATTATCCAGTTTATTATGGGCAGCAAACATACCGGCTTCCCAGTTCTGTCCTTCATTACTCTCACCATCTCCCATGATGCAGAACACATTATGGTCATGCTTATTGATCTTAGCTGCGAAACTCATTCCGCATGCTACTGAAAGTCCCTGTCCCAGTGACCCGGTTGTGGCATCAATACCGGGAACAGTCCGCGCATCAGCATGGCTTGGCAGCTTTGTGCCATTCATATTGAGAGTTTTCAGCCATGCCTTTGGAAAAAATCCTTTCCCGGCCAAAGCCATATATAGCGCTGGAGCTGCATGTCCCTTTGATAACACCAGGCGGTCGCGTCCAGGCCATTTGGGATTATCAGGATCTACATTCATAATCCGGTAATAAAGCGTATGAAGTATCTCCACTATACTCAGCGCTCCGCCGATGTGACCAGAACCGGAGCGGCAAATCATGTCAGTGATTATATACCTCCACTCAACTGCCATACGGTCAGCTTTCTTCCTGTCAAATACTTCATTCATATATTTAAAATTTTTAAATTATTTGAAATTTAACTATATACTTTCCCTCATTTAAAATTCTCTTCTTCAATATCTCCGATTTCCTTTACACAATCGCTTAAGAATTCCTTCCACTCATCTGTAACTCCTTTTGCAAATTCAGTATTAAGCCAGGCTTCCACCATTTCAAAAGCATGAGGGCCGGGTGTAAACCATTCACCAAAAACGAGCATATTACAAGCATTAATTGCTGCCGCCCTGTCAGCCATCCATGTGTTAGTAACATGCACAGGATAAACTCCCCTGAATTTAGCTCCCGTTATCACACTTCCTGCTCCTGTTCCGCAGATAGCGATGCCTTTTTGATATTTTCCCTCAGATATGGCGCGGGCTACAGCAGCAGCTGCTTTGTGGTAAGGGACAAATTCTCCGTCTTCCTTCATCCCCACATCATCAACTTTAAAACCTTTTTTCTCCAAAAATGATATTAATTCCTTTTTCAAAGTAAGTCCTGCTCTTGTGCAGCCTATTACTATGCTTTCCATAATGTAATTTTTTAATTAATTTCTATAATATTAATTATTACCTGTAATTATCAAGCTGATTTCAATTAAGCAAAAAATATTATTATTCCCTGATTTTATCACCAGGGCCATTTAATGCAAACTCCCATTTCCAGAATTTTTTACCCGTTCTCCGTAAAAAATATATCCCTATAAAAAATAAGATAACAGAAGCAATGAGAATATAAATAAAATTGCGGAGCGCATGATCACCTGCTCCAAGAATACCAATTTTTGAAAATACAGCATATAGTATTAACAGAAGGATAATGATTCCCCAACTCGCTTCCCTGACATATTTCCAACCCGTTAAATCAACCTTCCTCGTCTCTTTCTGGATAAATGGCATATCCATAGGTTTCAGGTAACGTACCAAAAACATTATTCCCCACATGAACAAAAAGTTAAGTCCTACTGTATGAAGCCAGTGCACGTGAAAAAAGAAAAAATCATTTCCCCGGATAAAGTTAAAATAACAGTAAAAAAGTATTCCTGCCGGCAGAGCTATGAATGCTCCTAACGCAGGGGCGCGTCTGCTGAACATACCCATGAGAAGCACTGTCAGTATGGGTACATTTACCACTGCAATAACCTCCCTCATCAGTGTATAGAGCCCCTCTGCCCTTCCTATCAATGGTGCGATCAGCACACACACTACAAGTATGGCTATTCCGAATGCTTTCCCTGCAACTACAATCTCACTGTCAGTTGCCTGTTTGCGTATAAGATGTTTATATACATCCAGACTAAAAATGGTGCATAAACTGTTAAGTCCGCTGTTAAACGAACTGAGCACTGCGCCAAACATCACAGCTCCGAAAAATCCGACCATCCAGTGGGGAAGAACGTACTGGACCATCAGGGGATAGGCAAAATCCTGAACTTCCTTAACCTCTCCGGTAGCCACAACCTCCCTGACCGGCACTGTGATCATTCCGCGCTGATGCATATGCCAGGCTATGATACCGGGCAATACAAGCATTGATACTCCTGCCAGCTTCATCAGTCCCGCAATAAGAACTCCTTTTTGTCCCTCTGCTAAATTCCTTGCCCCAAAAGTCCTCTGTACAATAGCCTGATTGGTACACCAGTAAAAAATATTGATCAGAAGAATTCCAGTAAAAAGTGTATGCCACGGAACTTCATCAACCTCACTGCCCGCTGCCCGCATACGTTCAGGGGCATTCTCCATCAATATCTGCCAGCCCTCGGCTATACTGTTGTCACCCAACTGATACAAGCCCATCAGAGGTATGGCAAATCCTCCTATTATAAGTAAGATCCCGTTAAGAGTATCAGAGACAGCCACTGCTTTCAGTCCTCCTATCAATGCGTAAGCGCCTCCTACGGCTCCGAGGGCAATAACAAGGATCCACAGTGCCTGCTTCTCCGAAACACCCAGCATGGTGCTTATGTCAAATAACTGTCCGAGTGTTATTGCTCCCGCATAAAGAACAAAAGGCAAAAAAGCAACGATAAGGGCATACATAAATATAAAGGAAGCCACCGTACGCATATTACGGCCGAAACGGTACTCAAGGAATTGAGGAACAGTCGTTATGCCACTTTTAAGATACCGGGGCAAAAAGTATAGCGCCATAAGGACCAACGCAACTACAGCTAATGTTTCCCAGGCCATGGAACTGGCTCCGCCGGCAAAAGCATTACCATTCAAACCGGTTATCTGCTCGGCCGAAATATTTGTAAGAAACATGGAACCGCCGACAACATACCATGGCAAATTACGGCCTGCAAGAAAATATCCGTCACTATGACTTAAATCCTCATTCCTTGTCCTGTAATAAGATATAACAGCTACAAGTCCTGTTACGACAAAAAATGTTATTATAGATATTAAATTCATATCCTGGTTTTAGATCTGGTATCTCTTTTATATTTGGTTATCCTTCTCCGTTAATTGATTACTTCTATTTTCAGTGACTCCGCAAGCGAGCTCAGATGTTCCTTAAAATGCCCCTCTGCAACAACTGGATGATGGGGAAACCCTGCCCTGATCATTCTTTTGAAGTAACGGTTTATATCCGTATCCTTAAAATAGCCTGTCCCGTTAGTGCCTTTAAGATGTCTTTTGGGCTCAACTGTTTCTCCCTCAATAGCCGTAAAATAATATCTGCCGTTTAGATGCCAGAGACGGAAAAGTGTGATTGGCATGCCGGTTTTCAATGTTGCATTTACCACCATGGGATTCCTGTTATTGAAATGCCTTCCTATCTCCGGCGCAGTATCGCTATTAAGTCCTTTGCACATTTGAAAAGGCGCGGCGCCTCCATGCCATAGCGTTATATGATGTTCGTCATGTTCAAGCCAGTCAGACAGATAACTGGTTCCGCAACCTGCCAGGTATCCCAGAAGGCAACTCAGCGCCCCGTCAGTGTCACCCTCGCAGGCAATAGCATAACCCTCTGATGCGAGTCTCGCCATAGCCAGGTAAGGCCATTGTCTCGACGACAACTCAGGCCAGTCCCTTACCCCGAGGGCATTCAAAGGATAACTGTCCATTATCTCTTTCATGCACAAATAATATTTTGACTCAAGAATAAGATCTTCCTCACTTATATCGTCGGAATACCCGAATCCTAACTTTTTAAACTCCTTTGAATCTTCCCTGGCCTTATCATCGCTTATTGCATGAATACTGTCTATAAATTCATGCATTGCAATATGGAACAATTCAATTCCCAGTCCGGTACGCATAGAGGCAGGATCGACATTCATATCTATAAAGCCAGGTGCATGGTATCCTACCAGGCCTGCATTGGCACTTCTGATTATCATCCGGGCATATGCCCGATAAATTGCCTGTTCAAGATCCCTGACAGTCTGATCTTCTCCGGGCATTCCATATACAAATTCAAAATCATGCCCTGCCTGGGCAAGGGTGGCGGTAAATGTATGAGCGCCAACCAGCGAACAGGCACTGACCATCGATCCTTCCTGTTTTTCAGGAGTCGCCCAGAAAACAACCGGAGCATCACTGTTTTTTGCGAGCACAGGAACCATGCGGGCATCGCTCATTGTTGGCTGAATAGCAACATATACCTGACAGCCGGCTGAATTACATTCTTCCATAACCTTACGAAGAGATATACCATCGGTAATTTTTTCTTCGGGTATATAAATATCAAAAACAGATGATTTCAACTGTTCGCGCACTTGATTTTCAATCCACTCACCCCATTCAGGCACAAATCCCGCACGTTTTCTCTTCAGAAAGAGTATTCCTGCTTTAATAGCAGGTTTTGGATGTTCTTTTAATATATTCATTTTGCTTTCCGTTCCGAGCCCACAGCTCTTACAATTCTTTTACACGAATATTTTTCCACCTGCATTTAGCCCCTTCTTTCCAGATTTTGCCTCCGTGAACCTGTAACCCGATTGAACCTTCCCTTCCTAATGCCTCAAACAGCTCTTCCTTATCATTCCTCGGGTGGGCTGAAGTTGCTCCGTCAAATTTTGCTATCATTGTGTTATTTATCCATGTGGTGATCTTCGGATATTTCCCTTCACATCTTATTCGCAAAGTATTCCACTCACCAATCTTCCACGCATTTTTCCACTGTTCGAAGGAACAGTGATAAAGAAGAAAATTATCCCCCCATGCAAGTTCCCTTTCATCCTGTTGCGCATCAAATCCAACCAGGTTGCCATCATCATCCAAAACACCGTTAATAAAAAAAGGACGAATGAACATTCGCGGCTTGCCGTCTCTTTCCGTGGAAATGTAACCAACATGGCCTTTATCATGGTAATCAACATATACCTGGAAACATTCCCCTCTTTTATTTGTCCTCAGGAACACTCCGCTATCAACTCCCCAGTCAGGAGCCAGATCAATTAGAAGTTCAAAATCACCGTACTTTTTATCGGTCATTAATACACCGCCATTGCCGTATCCCGGCGGATCCTGCTCACCTGTCAGAATACCATTCTCAACCTGCCATTGGCCCCCGGTACCATGAACAATCTTCTGCACATTAGTATGCCATCCGTTAAGGCTTTTACCATCAAAAATTGAGGTGAATCCTTCTTCTTCCGGACAATCCGGTAATGATGTCCATCCGGGACTAACCTGCGTTGCCAGCACTATCGCAGGAATGTAACGGGATAATATTTCCCTTCTTGTCATCTTATGTTTTGCCATAGTCTTAAATTTTTTAATTTACCACAGGGGGCTGGAAATGATTTTTAATAAACTCAATATTAGCTTTGGTAGTCTTTATACACTCAGCATGGTTTTCATGAGAAGATTCAAAAATAAGCCATCCTTCATATTGAATACCGGTAAGCTCCGAAAACGCTTTGGCCCAGTCAACACGCCAATTATGAGATAACTGCCGTCCGTTATTCTTCACATGAAAAGCAGCTATCCGCTCTTTTCCGAGAAGTTTGATACCGGGGACAGCCTCATCTTCATGACCGTAATAGTACATATTATCAGGATCGTAATAAACCTGAACATTAGGATCATCAATTAGGTCAACCAGTTTTTTGTTATCTGCCGGACTCAATGAATTTTCCAGTCCGAGGATAATACCCGCCTCTCTTGCACGCGGAGCAACTGCTTTTAATATATCAACCACAGGACCGTAGGAATTCTTATCAGACATATCAGGTGCGTTGTCGCGGAAAAAGGCGATAAGCATTATACTTGCCCCCACCAGCTCTGTGGCCTGTAGAGAAAGAACAATGTCAAG
>CAZIOB010000069.1:0-22710 GCA_964540755.1 uncultured Prolixibacteraceae bacterium
TTATTTTGAAGTCCTTTGTTTAAAAAATATACCTGATCACAAAAAGCTAACAACCATTCAGTATCTGCACCTAATGTTTCTATTTCCAGAAAATACTCCTTAATGTCAGGAAATTTAGATATCAGATATTCCATTTCTGCAATAATATTTTCCACAGACCGTATCCTTACATATTTCCCCGGGGCTACCTCCCTTATCCTGTGGTTACAACAGTAAGTACAATTGTACGGGCATCCTCTCCCAAGCAAAATAGTTAACCTTGTATTCTTATCAAATATCAAAGGCTGCCACAAATCCCGGTCAATAAACGGCAGACTATCCAAATCCTGAATAAATTCCCTTGTTTTATTTTTAATAATATGGCCGTTTTCTTTTATCCATAAATTACTTACAGAAGAAATATCCATTCGTTCCTCCAATCTATCCGCAAGTTCCAATAGGGCATTTTCACCCTCGCCAATGCATAAAGCATCAAAAATATCAAGATAAGATTCATCAGGTGAAATAGTTACATGAACTCCCCCGAGAATCAAAAAAACATTATATCTCCTCTTTATATATTTCGCTATTTCTTTTACGAATATAAACTCAGAATACACAGATGAAAAACAAACTAATTCATAGCGACCATATCTCAACTTTTGATCTATCAATTTATAGTTCTTTTTTTTATATTTCCTGTCCAGAACCAGCATATCAGTCTGATGCCCGCCATTTTTCAACACCGATGACAGTTGGGCTATCCCCATCTGAATATCCTCCTGTCCTTTTAAGGGTTTTTCTATAATTAATGATTTCTGTACCGTATAAATAAATAGTATCTTCATATTCTTTTATAAATTATAAATTTGAGAACATATTGAACACTGCCTCAATTACATAGGACATACATGAGGTTTACTTTCCGGATTCAAATCCCTGCAATTTCAACCTACATTATCCTGTTTAACCGGTCGATTTAGCCCTGTGTAAAAATATTTCTACATCAGAAACAGTGATTTCAATACTATTTTTATTCCATAAAAATGATTTAAAATACAGGATTGAATCATTAGAAAGCTGTTTGTCAATTTTTATATGTTCTCTAAATATGTTTTTCCCCTTATTAAGGCCAAAATTTTTCCATAAAATATTATTATTTTCCGAATTAGTTATCTGGTAAACAACTGACAACTTATCATTTGAAGGGGCACTGTATTTAAAACTAACATCAAAATATATTTCTGCATCGGGTATGATAATATCTTGCTGTGTAAGGTCATAATATTCTGAATTTACATTTATTGTGTCATCGCTCTCAAAGGAATAAATATTCAAACGGTTTAATTCTTTTAAGTATGTATCATTTGAGATTATTTTATCGTTAAGACATGAATATAAATTGATAATCTTAAAAATATTCAGCTCATTCAATAGTGACGACTTCAGTGAATTATTGGTTATTTCCTTAATTGCAAGCGATGAATCAACCTTATACAGAATATCCTCTGATAAATAATATCCATTTGAATAATAATCGACTATTTCCCTGTTATCATTCATAAATGCAAAACGTTTAGACTGAGATAAATTTAATGAAATAAGATTATCGCCAAGCGAGGTACTGACATTTGGGATAATTTCATTATAATCCCTTAAAAAAGTCAGAATAGTACCGGGAATATCCAGGTGACTTACAACATTCCTGAAAGTTTCATGTTTTTTCAGCTTATCTGAGAAGATGATCAATGGTACATGATACCTTTTCAATGAATTGGCAATTGGAATCTCTGTCATGGGATGATCTCCCGTTATAATAAATATTGTATTTTTATACTCTTCCCTGTTTTTATATTTTTCAAAAAAATCTTTTAAAGCATCGTCAACAAATAGCAACGACTTCAGATATTTACTGTGGGAGTTAAAAAAGTTCTCTTTCCCTTCAGGTATCAGGCTCTTTAATTTAGAAGAATAATACTCCTCATCATTGATCATAAAAGGTGAATGGCTGGTACCGGAAAAGTATATATCCAACCTTTTCGATTTATTTAATGTATCAATAACTTCAAAAGACTGGCTAAACAGATCTTTATCATTATAGCCCCAAAAAAAATTATCCTCGCCAACTATGATCTTCGAATATTTCCCGGAGAATTTACTGTTATCAACAATTAAGTCAATATCGTTATATTTGAAAAATCTATCCTTTTTATGAAACCAGACAGCCTGTCCGTAAAAAAATGAAGTTTGATAATCATTTGAATTTAAAATTGATACTAATGAGAAATGTCTTGGCAAATTTTCCAGTAATGTAAAACCTTTTTCCCCGTATGGTAATCCTCCCAGAATAGATGGTACAACAGCAAAAGAACGTTCTCCCACAGTAAAACATTTTTCCCAGTACAGTCCGGAACTTTTTAATGCATTCAGAAAAGGCATAATTAATGCACCTTTATATTCATGGACAAAATCGTCGTTTAAACCTTCAATTATCAGAATTACAATATTTGGAGGGTAATCAAATTTTTCAAAATATTCTCCCAGTAAATTATCTTGTTCAGATTTATATAGTAAAGGATATTCACTCCCTGTAAATTCCTTTGAAGGATATAATTCACAAAAAGATTCAAAATCATTATTAGTGTAAGTATCCGATTTATCAGGTTTACTGATAAATTTACATGATTCAGCGAAAAAATAAACTGTTTTGTTTAGTGAATATTTATTCATTGAATCGTAATAAAAAATGTTTATAAGAATGTAAAGAGGCAAGGAGCATAATGTAATTATCAAGAGAAATCTTTTTATCCTGTTAGAAGGAGCCTGTTTAAAAACTAAGTTAATTGTTATAACAAGTGTAAATATTAAAAATATCAGCAGGGCCAGATTTGCCAATATATTTGTGTCAGAAGTCTTTAAAGTATAAAGAATTTCCCGGATTGAATATTGATAAAGAAAAATGTCAAGGGGATCTAACTGATAAAGGAAATATTTGAGAATTATAAAATGAATAATGCATATAAATACTGTGGATACGGTAAATAAAAGCTGTATTATTTTTTTATTATAAAACCGGATAAAATAATATGCCGGGTAAAAAATAAAAAATAAAACACCGGAAAACAATATATCATATCCCAAACCCGCAACTTCTGAAATTATTATAAATAAATCAGGCCCATAATAATATGATAATAAAAATGTTTCGATAATTCTCATTATTATGGCAATGATATAACCCGCCAGGATCAGACTGGCATAGTCTTTCCAAATAGCAGATTTAATAGAATAGTAATCCGTTATTATTTTTCTGTCCTTCACATCACAAACAATAAATACTGTATAAACTTGATAACCGGTTAATAATCATGGAGTTGAGAATTCAAAATGGTAATCCGTGCCATTAGCATCGCCCGGTTAATAACTAAAAGACAGGTCAGCGCATATTTTTTGCTCCCTGGAGATCAAAATAAATCTCAATATATTCTGGGGAGTCAGCTCATCATCAAAATTTCAGGTCAAGACCAATTCAGAACATTTCCATAAATTGAATCCAGGGTCATGATTTATCAAAGAATCATTGTTTGATAAAAAATCAACAACTCCTTATTTGGAATTGTTATTCATAAATATTACTGTCCTTTTAAAATATCGCGTATTTCAGCCAGTAAAACTTCTTCTTTCGACGGGGCGGGCGGAGTTGCCGGTTTAACTTCTTCTTTCCTTTTCATTCCATTGTATGCCTTTATTACCATAAAAATAGACAAAGCCACAATAATAAAATCTAATATGGAATTGATAAAAATTCCATATCTTATTGCCACTTCTGCTATACCAGCTGTAATGACCTGATCACCACTCATTACAGCATCCTGACCGGCTTTTAGGATAATTCTAAGATTGCTGAAATCTGTGTTTCCTAATAATAATCCTATTGGGGGCATTAATACATCGTTCACAAAAGAGGTGATAATTTTACCAAATGCGCCACCAATAATTACAGCGACTGCCAGGTCAAGTACATTGCCTCTCATCGCGAAACTTTTGAATTCCTTTAACATTCCCATAATTTTTTATTTAAATAAATTTTTGAATAAATATAAAGATAAGTTGCTAATAAATTATTCCAAATTTATTTTTATTTTTAGTTTGTCTTAAATTTCAGTTCTGCTTTTAAATGATAACACTGCGCCCGGAAGAATAATACTGCATCAGGTTTTGTTATTATTAATTTTTTGGTTATTCAATAATTATTGCTACAGACTTTAGATTATTCTCATTTAATCCGGAAATTTAAGCACAAATATACTTATTACAAAAGTCAAATCATTGTAGTACTGCTATTTATGCACATAAAATACAACTGCCGGCGGTATGAATCGTTGTGCGATTTGATGCCCCTTCCTATCAAATCGCTGTATCAGAAGTAATTCTTCTTTTTCCTTTAATAATTTGAGAAATCCGGATCTGCGGAATATCAGTATCTTTAGATATTCATTAAACCAGTTCAAAAATTTCCATGTCTTCTTCAACTGTTTTTATAGTTTGAACACCAAACTTATCCTGGACTATCTTTAATAAATTAGGCGTTAACCATGCTGGCAGGGTCGGACCAACATGTGTATTTTTTATTCCAAGATATAATAAAGCAAGATGAATAATAACTGCTTTCTGCTCATACCATGCAATATTAAACACAATGGGAAGTTTATTGATATCATCTAAATTTAAAACTTCTTTTAGTTTTAAAGCCACAAATACCCAGGAATAACTATCGTTGCATTGTCCTGCATCTAAAACTCTCGGAATACCATTGATGTACCCTAAATCTAATTTATTGTATCGGTACTTTGCACAGCCAGAAGTCAGGATTATGGTATTCTTGGGCAGTTGTTTTGCAAATTCAGTGTAATATTCTCTTGTTTTATGCCGTGCGTCACAACCCGACATAACTACCAGCTTTTTAATTGCACCTGAATTAATGGCATCCAAAATTTTATCTGCAAGTGCAAGCACCTGATTATGTGCAAAACCGATAGTTATTTCACCGTGTTCAATCGCGGTAGGCGGAGGACAGGTTTTGGCCAGTTTAATGATTTCAGAAAAATCTTTCTGTCCGTTTGGAAGTGTTTTATCAATCCGTTTCCATTCAGGCATTCCTGTTGCTCCTGTAGTAAACACCCTGTCATTGTATGTGGTTGTTTTACGAGGGGGAACCAGACAATTGGTTGTAAATAGAACAGGCCCGTTAAAGCTTTCAAATTCCTGCAACTGACGATGCCATGCATTACCGTAATTTCCAACTAAGTGTTTATATTTTTTCAGGTTTGGATATGCATTTGCAGGAAGCATTTCAGAGTGAGTGTAAATATCAATTCCTTCGCCCTCGGTCTGAATTAACAACTGCTCTAAATCTTTTAAATCATGTCCGCTTATTAATATTCCGGGATTTTTACCTACTCCAATACTAACTTTGGTAATTTCAGGGTTACCATATGCACTTGTGTTGGCTTTATCCAATAGAGCCATTGCCTTTACGCCAAGCTCTCCTGTGCGGACTACCCAATTTAAGCCATCTTCCAATGAAATCGGTTTAGTAATTATGACCAAACTTTCCTCCATAAAGCTGTAAATCTCCTGTTCTTCAAATCCAAGATTAAAAGCATGTTCGGCGTATGCAGCCATTCCTTTTATACCATACAGAATATACTGCTTTAACCCTCGAATGTCTTCATCGCTATCAAAAGTTAAGGTTCCAACTTCTTTAGCTTTGTTGTAAAATTCGTCATCTGAATTTCCTTTCCAGTTAATAGATGGATGATCTTCTGTGATTTCAACTTTCTTTTTTAAATTATCACGATAGTCAAGTCCATCTTTAATTGCCTTAATTAATGACTTATCATCAAAATTAGCATTGGTAATAGTCATAAATAAACAATTAGTAATATGCTTACTTTCAGCATTTGTGTCAATCCCTTGTTTACGGGCTTCGATTGTGAGATACGAAAGACCCTGGCATGTAAATATCAATAAATCCTGAATGTTAGCAGTACTTTCGGACTTACCGCAAACACCTTTAACTGTACAGCCTGTATTTTTAAGTGTTTCCTGACATTGATTACAAAACATACTCTTTACCTTTTAATAAATTTATTATAAATATGTTTTTTAATTATTCATTACATGTGATTCATTTTCAATCATCGTGGATAACTTAACGTTTATATATAATCCAAAATTATATAATAATTCTTTATTCCGGAAATTAAGTACATGTTTTGTACTTAATGTTTTGAATCAAGGAAATAGTGTTTAAATGGTTAACGAGTTTAAGATTAGGAATTGCTGAATTTATAACCAATATTTAAAATTATAAAAAACTTAATTATTCAGCCATGGACTACGATAAGTCTAAAGACAAAATAATAAACATAATTTCACAATATAAATTTTTATTAAGATTAAATTTAAATAAAGAAGGTCAATTAACAGGATAGTTTTATAAATTTGCATTAGCGGTTTGTGACAATGGCATTTCCGGTTAAAATATTTTGGCAATGCGCATAAGTATTTAATTTGAATACCTTGCTTAATGAAAAACTGATGGAAAAAACTGAATACAATAGAGACGATTACTATATGAGTAAATTCATGCAAATCAATATTATAAATAGCTGTCCCTAACAATGACCGGATATGCATTTTCAAAAAAAGTATGGAATGGCTAAATACTATTTATTTATGAAACAGACAACAAAAAACGATTTATAATTAGTGATAAACGGGTTAATCCATATAAATCCACAATGCAACATTTAAAAACCCCGGATGTTTATCTGTAATTAAAACTGCAATATGATTATAGCTGAGCATATCGGGAAAAGGAAAAGAAAATTGAAAAGCATAAAAGATAAGGGTAATGAACTTATTTTAAGAGAATGAAGCATACAGAAAGCTTTAAATAATTACACTTCCGAAATAAAAAGAAAAAATGGATTATGATAATGATTTTTATAAGGTCACCAAAACCCTGATAAACCAAAAGAAATTTGGAGAGGCTATTAATTATTTGCAAAAAATATTGAAAACCGGAACTAACAAAAAAGAGGTGTCAATTCTATTGGAACAAATAAAAAAAATAGCAGAATACCAGAATAAAGATATATTTTCATCGACAAACCTTGATATGGATCCCTGGCTCGAATAAAATTTGAACAAAAATATCATGCAGAATATATTCCATTGAGAAGGGTGCTGGCAGCCGATCCGGATTTTGTAAAAAAAAATTTCAGGGAACATCATATAGTATTGTTATTTTCATTTTGAGTCATAATCTTAAAATCATCATGTAGAAACAGGTGATTAATCTTGTTATTTTTAACAGACCGGGACTATTTGATCGTGTTTTATAGAATAAAAGTGAAAATGAAATTTTAGTTAATTTTAAAAATTAAATGTACCGCTATTAGACATTATAGAAAATATGTCATGGTTCACTCCGGTCAATCATCCTGATGAAAAATACTTTATTTTCGGAAAAGGGGGCGGTGAAAAACTGGCTGATGAATTTGGAACAAAATTATTAGGCCAAATTCCTTTAATTATGGAAATCGGAGAAATTTCTGACAAGGGTTTGACTATTTATTCTCAAAATAATAAGATGATAATTGATTCATTTGAATCAATTTCAAATATTATCCACAAAATATCTTTTCATAATTCCATCCATAATATTTCCGAATAATACTTAAGGCAATTACTATAGTGATTGTAACTTAATTTATTACAAATCCTGAATATTCAAGTCAAATGCGAACTTAATTCTGACATTTTGTTTTCAGAAGGTTTGACAGGTGCTTTTCCCGGTTTTGTCAATTTTCAATAAAAATTATCATCCCCGGGTGGCATCCGGCTCCCGGCTTTAGTCAAAACGGGATTAACAAATATCTGGTACTTTAATCAACCGGGATGTTCGCAGTATCCTGTGGTGCCCTAATTCATCACTAACGGGACTGGATTTTTGCATTATTTCGGTGGCAAAGGATGCTGACTTCGTACTAAACCTTTTATCATACTCCTTACTGAATGTCACTTTCTGGTCATTACTCATTAAGTTAGTTGCTGTTTGAGCCACCTGCGGCTGGACTAAGCCTGTGATATGATCAAATATATTGTTGATCCGGGTTAGTGTTTCAACCACAACTATACTTAAGGAAGAATGTTTCGGCAGTCCGTAAACTGATAACAATTGGGATACTTCATTGTTGGTCCAGAAAGTAGTTCCGTATTTTGTTGAGCTTTTATTTTTCTTCGTAAAATCAACAAGTTTTAAGAAATTGTCTGTCTGTGAAATAGTTGTCTGTCCTTTAAGTGTTTTTACAGTTATTTTATTAAGCAGTTGCAATTGATCACTATTATATTTTTCAAAAACATTTACCTCTTTTTCATTTTCTATCTGTACTCTCCAGTCCAGCGGACGGTCATCCAGCAGAATGTTCCGGTAATCATTATTGTCAGCCTGTTTTACCTGGGCATACAACAGTGCCCATAATTCAGTCCGCGGAGTATCTGCAGTAACATTTTTCCCTTTATGGACAGCAACAGCGTACGGGGCGGTTACCCAGAGTTTGTCCTTATCGCGGTTCGGCATACAGGTAAGCGCCGGCGCCGGATGCTGGATCCCGTTCGATTTCAGCCTTCTTCCAAAACGTCCCTGTGCAGTAGTCCATACCTTTTCAGGCTCTTCACCAGGATTCACAGGCGGGCGCTCAAAATGTCCGACTCTGAATTCATAGGTAAAAAAACCAAACATTTCGTCGCTGTTTGCATGCAAACCAGGAGGTATGGGAAGGAGATAGTGTACATCGCTGGTAGTGCTTTTTACCATGGGCTGCATGGCATTCAGTCCTGCCAGATCGTTTGATGAAGCCTGTGTGATAATCCTGATTTGTTCCGGATCCACCGGCAACGGGGGTTCCTGAGGGCCGACAAAAAGCGAAGGATGATTATTGCTTATCAGCTGATCAGGTACATTTGCCAGTACTCTTGCAAAATAGATGTCCTGCGGATCTTCAACAGGTTCGGCAAATTCAATCCACAGAAAACGCTTACGTGATTCTGAATTTTCATATTTTTCATCCCGTTTGTATGGAGAAAGAGCATAGCCGGCTGAAACAATTTTAGGAATCTGGGCAGGCGGGGTGGTAATAGGAAGTGTTAACCCTACTGTTTCCGGTTCATCCCTTTCTGTTGCATGGCCGGATTTAAACCTGGGCTCGAGTGTGTATGCCAGATCGATGATATCGGGGAATGACGGATTGCCATTCTGCGGTTCCTTTTTGGGCTCCACTGCATCGATAAATACAATCTGTGTGGAATTTCGCTGCGGATTGTCCAAAGACTCAAAGGAAGCCGTCCGTATCATTCTGATGCGCCCTGCCTCAGCATTTTCCTCTTCGGGTTGGGGATCATGCGTAAAACCTTTGGTACGTCTTACTATAAAACTATCTGTTTTCAGGGCATCCCACATCCAGTCCCTGTCCAGTTCGAAATTAATGCAGCACAACCAGTGGTTAAAAAGGTCAGTTTTTGAAGCAAATGTGATTGACGATCCGTCCGGAGCCAGGGTATGGCGTATCCGGCTGGAACACCCAAATACAACCCGCCTGCCTTTTGGGGCATATAAAGTTAAACCGTTGCTTTCGAGGTTCAACTGATCTGCTAATTGTTGTACATTGCTGTTTTGGGTAACATTTTCTTTGCCAAAAAACAGGGTGGTCATCTTACCATCAAAGACTGTTTCAGCATCCGGCTGCATATATAAGGCCTGTATATTTGGAACTGCCGGAGTTAGTGCCAGCAAGCCTGTTTCATCATTCGATGCTTTATATAAAGTTACGGTAAAAGGTTCGCCGTATCTTACATCCATCGTTTTGTTCGCTTTATCAATAACGCCGTAATACGCACTTGTATCACCGTCGTCCTCTTTATCTTCGCAAACAGCCCTGATAGTCAGACGTATGGTTCTGGCAGTCGGCAACACTAGTTGTGGAAGGTTATCAATATCGTCTGTAAGGCCCAAATCCTGTACCAGGTTGATTTCCTTACCTACATTCAGAACTTTGTCAGGGCCTTCAATATCCTTATATTCGATCGGAATATTTAATGTTGCTTCATAATTGTCATCGTTACCGTTTATATTGGGGAAAAACCGCCTTGTTGTGTATAAATGCACATAATCATCTTTCCCGTTTACGCTGGCAAGCTTGTCTAACTTTAAAGATTCAATCTCAACGGTTATCTCTACCTGGTTAACATCAGGATCGGCAATTCCAAGGCCTACCCTGTGTTCGGCATTGTGACCGGGATCTGTGGTATCTACATCGAGACTCAGGTTTGACTGGTTCACGAGACGCTGAATCGGATCGCTGTATTTACCGGTGTAAACAACAGCCGGATATCCCAGTTTTGGCCTTCTGATATTGAGTTCATTTAATTCGGAAGGCCCATCCGTGCCAATAACAGGATGAACATCTACCGGTTGAGCATCCGGGACAGATTCAATTTCCCGGATCCGCGGCTGAATAGGTGCGATGTATCTTTTAAACAGGCAGGTTGCAATATCTGAAGGCGTTTCATTCACCGGTTTTCTGTCGATGCCGGGGGTGCCCCCGCTGATGTCCTGCAAACGAATCCTGAACTGGTAAGTTTTACCATAGCGAAGTTGTGTGGTTACAGGTCCGGGATTATAAATCCGGTTGAGGTTATTTTTAGCGCCTCCTGTAACCCCTGTTCCTGTGCTTACCGGATTTCCGTCCTGATCGGTGGCAGGTTGTCCGTCAGGGTCGGCATCAACATTTTTATTAGTAGTTTGATAAACCCTGGCAGCATCTTCGTCAGGCAAGACCATGCTGTGGCCATTCCAGCTTGCAAAATACACAGGCAGCCAGTAAGGTTGCATTTGTCCCGTTACCTGTTCGGTGCCATCCAACTGCAAAGGATACACCTGGTAAGGCAGCTCGCCTTTAAAATCACCCAACTCAATAAAATCATCAGGCGATGAAGGGTTTTTGGATAGAGTCAAAGGTATCTTATTACTGACAAGATTTAACGATTCCCATGGATTTTCAGGTTCAGCCGCTTCCGATGTTTCACGGACATCAATAACATAGCCAAACACACCTATCGGGGCATCGAGCCGCTTTTCCGGACTCGTCACGGATGAATCGATCATTAGCTGGCGCATGTACCATATAAGAATTTGTTCATCATCCCAACCCAAACTGATACCGGTATCTTTTACCGGATAGGAGCCATCGGCTTCCTCAACCAGCAGATCACGGTGCGGAGGTTGATGGCAATGTACAATTTTGGCAAAACCATCGTCATACTCCGCAGTTTCTATGAACAACTTGTCATAATTCCCGTCGTGAACATTCAAAACCGGGTAAAGCAGAGGAGCAAAGACCTGTCGTGGTTCATCCGGTTTGAGAGCCGGAATCCTTGCAGCGTATCTTTTAATAAATGTATCATCCGCTGCCTGTTGCGGACTGAAACTGCTTCCGTCAGCCAGGTCAATATACAAAAATCCCCCTTCCGGAAATGTGTCTTCAAGGATTGGTAAGCTGGTGGAGTATATAAATCCTGCTGCCCTGGCAAGCAGTGGTTGTCTCAGAATGTGGGCAAAAACTTTTCCCCAGCTTATGATATCACTGCTTTTCTTAAAACCCTGAAGAAATTTGGCTGCTTTTACAGCACAGTGATAACGGTCATCGGTAAATGCATTTTTTGTTCTTGGTGCCTGAATACCTGTTGCTTTCAGGTAAGTTTTTGGTAAATGTTTATAAACACTGTACTGCATCGGCCTTGCCTTCTCAAATTGCCTTTCAGAGGGTATATTCTGCAGGTTAATATTGGAATTCACCATGTTGAAATTGAAAATATGCAGGTTATTTGCCATTGCTTCAAATATCTCCCGCGGATTTTCAGGTGAAGTTGTTACCAATGGAATTGCCTCACCAGGGGGTTTGGGTTGCGGTAAAGGATTCGCGCCAAAACCTTGAATGAGTTGGGCACTAAAGGAAAAATCTGCATCTGCAAATGCTACAGTGGCGTCCGGAATCTGAGGCTCTTCGCCTACAATAATCGGATTGAGCGGATTGTGGTCACGAGGCAGCACCACTATGTTTATATGCAGTTCATTTCCATCAAAAAACTGAGGAAATGTCATTATCGATAATCTTTGATTCGGATTCATAATCTTTGTTTTTTTAAGCTATCTGACGCTGTTCCTGCCAGGATTCAGTGAAACTTATATTTATAATAAATGCTATGCTGATGTCAAGTCCGAAGGTTACCTGGCACTGCATGTCGGTGCGGGAACCCCCACTTCCGATTGCCTTTTTGGAATAGGTTCCTTTTGCTTCGATGCGGATGGTTATTGCAACGATGCCGCCCAAAATTTCAGCATGACCCTGAAACATTAAGAAAGCCGAAACCTCTACTATCCCTGAAGCAACAAAAATTTCAGCTCCGACAACAAACAATATACTCACATTTCCTGCAACGGGAAGTCCAACAACTATCTGTGCCCCAAATCCAAACTTCATTCTCAGGGAAGGGCCTGTTTTTGTATCAGCAGCAATATCAACATTTGCCTGTCCGATGGCATAAACCGTGGCAGCAGAAACAGAAACGCACATGACCGATAACCGGGCATAGAATCCCATGACACCTCCTGCACTGGGCAACAACTCATTGGCATCGTTGGTTACTTTTAAGGCAGCATTGAAGTAAGCTCCTATTTTTAATCCGGCCTCGAGTTTAAATGGTGTATTGGGATCGTTATATACAGAATCCGGAACCGGAAAACGCAGAACGGGAATTTCCTTGGAAGCTTCAAATTTATACTCCCAGGTACCAGCTTTGTTGCTCATGGCAAGTTTCAAACCATTCCGCACAGCTTCCCCGTAGTTACCTTCCTGAAGACTCTGTAAAATTTCCAGCAGGTCAACCAATGGTTGCAGCTCCGGGGCGAACTTCAGATCCGGTTTCGGATAGGTTGCTTCCTTCCCGTTTTCCGAATCCCAGTTACCCCGAATGGTCATGAGCCGTTTGATACCAGCAAGATCTATTACCAAACCAATATTATTCATTTTGCTTTTCCAGCTCTCGGCCACAGAGTTGATATCAAAATCGAGCGATCCCGATTCTTCTGTGTTTCCGTCCTTGTCTTTTTTTGCATATTCAATATAGATTCTGAAGTTACCGTCGCCCAAATCAATAAGTTCAAATTCGTCAGGCAGGTCAAAGACTTCTTCAGGATTGTGCAACAATTGAAGTCCCTGTTGTTTTACGTTGTTGATGGTATCCTGAATATCCATCAGCTCGAATACATCTTTACCCAGATCCTTAAGATCACTGGTGTTGAAAGGAAAGCTTCCGTTCTTTTTCATCAGGATTGCCTCCCCAAGGGTATCCAGAGTTAAATCTTCTGCTTCGCCAATATTTGGGAAAATTCCTTTAGAGTTCACAATACGAAAAGCATCCACAAAAAGCGGAGGGGTTTTACTGAGTAGTTTTTTAGTTCCTTTTTTAAAGGAGGGGGTCAGGAATAATGCCTTCTGTGTGTCTGTACTTTGCAGGAATCCGTAGTTTATAGTATTGCTGACGGGTTGCCTGAGTAACTCAACGGGCTCGGCAATGCGTGTCAGTACATTTCCTGTCGGCGTATCAATTTTGACTGTATTGCCGTCTTTTACCACTTTTCCTTGTCTGATTACCGGGATGCTTAAATTTTCCGGTACCGGACTGACATCTCCGCTGGCTCTTTCATGTTTGACCATAGTCCAGCTGCCATCTTTGGGCAACAACACATTTCCCCTGCCAGCCACACAGAATGTAAGATCGGAACCGTTTCCTGCAAAGGAATTGTTGAAATCAAAATGGCTTAGCCGCATTTTTTGTGAGCTTTCCACCAGTTCGATTTCACAATCTACTGGTCCGCCGATTGTACCCTGACGGGTTATCAAAAGCTGCAAGGCGGTATTGTTCAGCGGCAATCCTCTCGGGCCAAGTTGAACAAATCCCAGAATCCGTTTGGAAGGAACGAGTTTTTTCGCTCCGTCGGAAGTTTGCTTTGAAACCATTCCCGACAGCACACCTTCAACTTCAACATCGGCATCGAAATATACGGGTTGAAGGTCAATATCATAATCTTTAGGAGTATTTTCGAAAAAAACCCCATTTTCATCAACTGAATCTTTAAATTTCACATTTGCCTCGAAGGGCTCTACTTCGTTGGTTTCAATTATGTTACTCACGTTATACAACGCTTTTACAAGTCCCGGATGTATTTCAAATTCGGCAATTCTCTCTTCTGCTGTGAGTGGCAAAGTGGTATCTTTATAGGTATAATACCTGAAATCAAACTTTCCTTCACTTTCGGCCCGCCAACCGCTGTCGAAGCGATAAACATAACCGCTGCTTACGCGGAAAAGGGTGATGGTACGCACCACCTTAATTGCCCAGGGGTACATAATGCTTTTTACCTGGATAATTTCGTGTGAGCAACGGCCGACAAAGACATCAAATTTGGCCTGACTGGTTTCGGCAATGGCAGCTTTGGTATTCAGCCAGTTACTGAACATACTCGCCCCGTAACCGCTAAGATCCATGCGGGTAACAGGCACACCACGCTGTTTAAATAATTCAAAAGGATAATTGGTGTCGTAAAAGAATTCACTGTTAAAAATGCTGGTTACGCTGCCTCCGAGGGTACTGTTTCCGGTAGCATTTCCGGCCAAATCCAGAATATTATTGATCTGAACTGTTGTACCCATAAACATTTTACTGTCGCCCTCGCGAAGCGGCACCCCGGCATCCATACTAAGCTGCAGTCCTGACTGCACATCATTTTCAAATGATACTTTAATTTCGTTAAGATCACCTCCGTCACGCGGAATATTATTGTAATCATATTTTTCGCTTAAAAGGGCGGCGGCCTTCATTCCAAAAGGAAGTGTGAAAAACGAGAAAGCCTTGAAATTACTGTCTGTATCCCTCTTATCCAGTAAAAATCCGGTTACCGGCAAAGGGGCCAATATTACTTTTTCAGTACTGTTATTTAAAATGCGGGTCGGGCCTCCATCATCCGGGTAGTAATTAAATCCACCCGCCGGGTCACCGGGAATCGGTCCATCAGGAGGAGGAGCAGGAGGGGACAGGTTAAATACAGGTTCCCACGATATCTGCGGCACGGTAAAGGCCTTTACATTAGTTCCTAAACTAACAACGTCCATTCCGTCAACCTGAACAGGGAAAAAGCTGGATATATTTTCTCCTGTCGCAGCATCTTTACTGCTGGTTACCCCGAAATCCCTCCGGGTAAGAATATCAAAACTAATACCGAACAGATCGGCGTTGGTGCTAACATCCAAAAGAGCAAAAAGATCCCGCCTGTACCGCAATGTTTCCTTATCCCATTGATGACCATAGTCGGGCAGGCGCCGGGGATGTGTGACAACGAAAGACATCCGGGTTACATTTGTTTCAGTAAAATCTTCACCGGTACTTACATTTTCAGCCGATGCCGGATTTATCATTTCTCCGCTGAGCGTTTTGGATAAATTAAGACCTTCAAGCCGGGAAACAGAGATGTCTGTTTCAGCAGTTATTTTGGACCCGGATACAGTTTGCAGGCCGGCATTTTCTGATGATTCTGCCGTAGAAAACGGTTCAGTCTCAACAGTCTCTTCCGGCGAATCCAGTGAAATACCTCCAAACTGATTATTTAACGGAGCAAAATGGAAGGATACTTCCACAGCATCATTATTATCCGCTTCTTCAGAAGAACCAATCCACGCTACACGACAAACAAGCCAGGCGGTTATTTGCTGCATGTAAACGGCAGAAACGCTTAACTTAGATCCTGTGACTGCTGCCGATCCCCGTATTTGTCTTTGCATAACGCCCAGATTAGCGGCATAAGGATCCGGCAGTGCAGGTATATAAGCAAGAAGTCCAAAGGTAAGGAAAAGAAATCCTTTTTCAACTTTACTGAAATCTTCGTTTAAGTTTCCAAAAAGCAGGCAACCATTTGGCTGTGTAACTTTAAACAATGCATTGGTGAGTGCCAGGGCCATTTGTTCCGGTACAACAGAATCCTGACTATTTAACTGATCGTAATCAAGGATCAGGTTGTCGTCAAATAAATAAACCATCCTGTTGGTAATATTGGCCGCGATTATCAATAATGAATTCAGCGAATGAATTGCAGGTGGCTCTCCATTGACTTTTACCGGTCGGTCAATCCGGAAACTGGCATCGGAATATGTCATCAATAATTCATTGCCGTTGGCATTGCTTAAATAAAAAAATGGGGTATTACCCGAAAACGTAAGAATCACGTTAGTGCCTTTTTCATTCTTTTCGTCTTTCCAAAATTTGAGCATTTGGCTGGCATGCGGATTGCCGGCCGTCATATCAGCAATCAGTATTTGTCCCGGCCCGACCAAAAAGCCTGGTGCATTTAATGAGAAACCTTTACCTTTTAACCCAATCCACTCATTGACAAGGCCTTTTTTACACTGTACATACATTGCCCCCGTACCGGCAGCCACTGTAGGTTCTGAAATATCGATGGACGCAACCGGCAATACCCAACCGCTTTTTTGTATCTCCGCTTCTTTGGCCAACTTATGAAATTCGGATTCATTGCTATGTATCTCAATGTTTTGTTCGGACGACTTAAACGGGAAAACTATACGTTGAATCTGAGCGTCATAGATTGTCTGCTGGTCTTTTACCCACTCAAACTGCATTTTCTGTCCGTACAATCTCCATGAGGCATCGCCAGCATTGTCAATCGTCCGGCCATTTCCCGAAAAATGAAATTCAAGTGTCTCCGGTAACTGCAGTTGCATGTTCCTTGCATCCTTGCCGTAATTGGTTTGTGTGTCAGCTTCTGCAGCTTCCTGCTGGTCGAGATTTAATTCAACCTTAACGGTTGTACTGGCAGGAATCGTAAGTTTTTCATTGATACTCTGAGGTAAATTGCTTAATGTAATTTTTCCGCTGTTAATGGTCAGACCGGTGTAAGACCCCTCCGGGGCGTTGGGCGCCAAAAACCTGGAATTAATCCAAATGCTGCCTTTTACAAGCGAATAAATTCGGGAAGGACGCCCAATAACAGGAATGTTTCGATTAACAACCCTTCTGCTGGCAACTGCAAAACCGCCCTCTTTTATTTTGAACAGAAGAACAGGATTAGCCACCCCCTGCATATATAGAGTAATGAGCTTCTCGATTAGGAAAAAATCGTACCAGAACTGGCGGCCGTCTTCATTAAAAAAAGGCCCCAGACTGTGATCGACTTTGGAACCTGCCGCCCATTCAGAAACGGAACTGTGAAGTAATTGTTCACGAACAGGAATTTCTCTTCGGAATACTTTATACCTGGTTACTTTTTTTGCCTTTAACTTTTTATTTAAAATGTTGCTGATAGACTTCTTCTGAATATCTGAGATCGTGTCAGCCGAAAACAGGTCAGACTTTTCAAAGGAAAATTCAGTTTGCCGCAGCCGGGCTACTTTTTCCTCAATAACCGATTTTGATAACGACCTTTCAAGCTGATTGAATTTTTTTTGATCTTCGGCAGTTTCAATTTTCAGATGTCCGATGAGCCTTTTCAGGGCAGAACTGATTTGCTGGCTTTCCATATAGCTTGTATTATTTGGTTACATGTAATTTTAATAAATTTATTAAATGTCCATTTCTAATGAATTCATTAAGCAATTTACTTGCAATATAATAGATTGTCAATCCCCATTTTTAGGGATTTTTCGGACAGGAAAGCTGGGAAAAATTATAAAAGTATGGATTTGGAAGCTTCCCTGATTAACTGAGCAGTATTTCTGACCTTGAATTTTTCAATGAGATTCTTTCTGTGCGTTATGGCAGTATGATTACTAATGTACAACTCATTGGCAATTTGTTTTGAAGAAAAGCCATCTGCAATTAACCTTAAAACTTCTTTTTCCCTTTTTGAAATCGTTATGTTATCATTATCCTTATCTGTATGAATTGGATTTTTTACACCAAATAAATAATCTATTCGTTCTTTTTGAGAAATATCATAAAGATAATTAAGAGCGATGAGGTGTTTTCTGAAATGATATAAAGAGAGTTCATGGCTGACCAAATACCATTTGCTGTAAATGTCCTTGATATGATAGTTGAAAGAAAACACCTCGGGAATTTCACCCGGATGAGGTTTTTGTATCAAAAAATTTATTTTATTTCTAATGTTTCTGGCTTCGCCCGGATCAATTTTTTTATACCAGAATTCCCAGCCTCCCCTGATGATATCATTAGTATCATATCCCAAAACATATTTAAAGGAATCGCTGCAATACAAAAATTTGTTGTTTTTAATGCCAAATACACTTATCATCAGACTTTTATCCTTTTCACCATAATAAGATATCTGTTTAACAACCGTTTTTATATTGCTGTCATTTTGAAAAATCATAATACCGGATTCCTCATCTTCAGACATGGCTGATTTGTATTTAAAATACTTAAAGTTATTATTTTCAAGAATTATAATTAATAAAATTATGTATTTAATAATTTAATTTCAAATGATTTGACTTAAAATATTATACCATCTTTGATAATATTAATAGTTTGTATAAAAGTTATAATCTCCTTGCTCCTGATAGTGCGAAAAATTCTCTTTAGCAATATTGCTTCTAATGGCAATATGTTATTTTTCACCCCGGAAAAACTTTAATTTTCTATACTCAATTTCCTCCAATTTGATTATCAAAGTACATTTTTTTTAATTAATTTTAATGTAATTTTTATTTATTCACTTAAAATTTACCACTATGGCAGTATTAAAGGTTATTGAAATAATGGCATCATCTTCCGAAAGCTGGGAAGATGCAGTAAAAGATGCAGTAAAAACTGCATCAAAAACGGTTAAAGGAATCCGGTCAGTTTACGTACAGGATCAAAGCGCAGTTGTTAAAGATAACAAAATCACTGAATTCAGGGTAACATGCAAAATTACCTTTGAAGTAATATAAATGAAACACTTTTCATTTAAATTGTAAATTATGGGATTAATATCTTTCATAAAAGATGCCGGGTTGAAACTTTTCGGTAAATCAGACGCAGAAAAGAATGAGGGAAAAGAAGCACAAATAATTAATCACCTGAAAAGTTATGGATTCAACACTGCCGGCATAAAAATATCAGTTAATGATGAAACTGTTATTTTGACAGGGGAGGTTGATACAATTGCCAATAAGAATAAAATTATTGTAGCAGCAGGCAATGTAGAAGGTATCTCCAAAGTGGAAGACAGGTTATCATTGCCTCATACAACTATGGGAACCCGTGTGGGGGAAGTTGAGCCACCAGAACCTGAAAAACAATTTTATACTGTTGTTCCCGGTGATACACTTTCAAAAATCTCAAAGCAAGTTTACGGTAATGCAAATAAATACCCGATAATCTTTGAGGCAAATAAACCAATGCTTAAACATCCCGATAAAATTTATCCGGGTCAGGTTTTGGTTATTCCCCCACTTGACTGAAAACAAATATCACAAGGATGAACCGTTTCAAAACGTTTGGCCTTATGGCCATTCTGACTTTTCTTTTTTTGTTTGTAGGAGGAGCAATAGGCGGACAAAGCGGAATGGTTATAGCCCTCATATTAGCAGGAGTAGCCAATTTTGTCAGTTATTATTTCAGCGATAAAATGGTACTCAAGGCTTATCATGCCCAAGAGCTTCCTCCCGGGCACAAGGTTACATTGATAGCCGGGAAACTGGCACGTAATGCGGATTTGCCGGTTCCTAAGACTTACATAATAAATCAGGATCAGCCAAATGCTTTCGCCACCGGACGGAATCCTCAACATGCCGCGATTGCTGTAACCCGTGGATTGGTAAACAATATGAACGATAATGAATTGTCAGGTGTACTCGGGCACGAACTGGGTCATATTGCCAACCGGGACATTCTTATAGGAACCATTGCCGCCACTCTTGCAGGTGCTATTTCCTATCTTGGTTATGCATCAAGATTTGGAATGGGGAGCCGCAGAAGCAACCAGGGAGGGAATATTTTATTTTTTTTATTGGCGTTAATTCTGGCTCCTCTGGCTGCATCCCTGATCAGGATGGCTATATCACGCGCCAGGGAATACAAAGCAGACCATTTTGGTGCAAATATAAGTGGTAATCCGCTTTACCTGAGCAATGCACTTACAAAACTTGAAAATTGGAGAAAACAAATACCCATGTCAGGTAACCAAGCAACCTCACATATGTTTATTGTCTATCCCTTTTCAGGAAAATCTTTTTCTCAATTATTCAGTACACACCCACCCACAGCTGAAAGGATAAGAAGATTGAAGGAAATGGCGATAACTGCATAATACATAAAAAAGAAACAGGCAATATTGCCGAACTGCAATCTGAAAATATTTTTGCTGTTGTAGAAGATTTTGTAGATATCACAGGAAATATTAATCATCAGGGAATAGATAAAATTATTATACCAAAGGAAAATTTTCATTCTGATTTTTTTAACCTGAAAACAAAACTCGCAGGAGAAGTGTTGCAAAAATTTTCAACTTATCGTCAAAAACTGGCAATAGTTGGCGATTTTTCAACATATTCCAGCAAAAACCTGCGAGATTTTATTAAAGAAAGCAACAAAATGAATCAGATTATTTTTGTAAAAACCATTCCAGAAGCAATTGAAAAACTATAGCATGAATAAATTGAAAGGTATTCTACTTAAACAGACTGAATAACTATTTTTTATACAAACCATTGATATAATTGATTAGAAAAAAAATTATTTGTAATTTGTAAGAAAACTTTTGCTTATGGTTACAATTAGAAGTTATCTAATCTCAATTTCAATCTATTTGATATTTATATACGGTTTGTTTGCTCAAGAGACAAAAACTATCTCCGGCATTGTTACCGATGAAATTCAAACAAAAAACGGTAAGATCATAATTATCCGCACTACTAATCTTCCCCGTGGAAAAACCATATCCGGAACTGTCACTTTAGATCCTGAAACCGATAATCCCGGAAAAGCACAAAAACGGTTGAAAGTTTTAGGTGGACTCGCATTCAGGATCGGAAACGAGTTAATACTGAAAGACGGGATATTTACAGTCGAGCTGCCTGATTCCGAAAATGTTCCATTGCAGGTGTTTTCTCCTGAAGGTGTGCTTATCGAAGAAATTCCTCTTAAATTGTCAGATCTGGCTCCCCCCACCGAGCTTAACCTGCCCAAAACTATCCGTAGCGGTTTTATTGAAAGGATAAACGGCGACTTTCCGGGTGATATTTCACAGGCAAAAGTAACTATGGACAATGCTCCTGTGGATTTAATTGCAGGTAATGAAACTGAGCTGTTCTTCAAGGCAAAAGATATTGAACCTGGCATACATGAACTTTCACTTGAATATGGTGATATACAGGCAATAGAAACAGTTAATCTGGTGGACTATTCACTACGAACAGGAGAAATGAACCTTAACAGGGGTGAATCGACCTATTTGGATGTAAATGTAACAGGACTGGAAGATATAAAAGAACCTCTTGTGCTCGAACTTCAAAATCAATCGCAGGGAACAATTTCTCTGGAAGGCGGCGACCGGCAGATAATTGAGATATTCCCTGAAGAGGTGACCGAAAAAGGTGACTGGCAAAAACGATTCGAAATTCAAAGTCTGAGACGGGGAAGTTACTCTATTGTTACCGATTTATATGTACCCGAAAAAGAGGAATTAACAAAATTGGAAGATACTATAACATATATGGAGGAAGAGAGTGAGATGAGCGGTGAAGAGACTTCTGCGGAGAAAGATGCTCCGCTGGCCGGATCTGAATCGATCAGTCCTGATCAATTGAAAGCACTTAAAAGGAGAAGTGCTGATCAACCTGATGCTCCCGGCGTTCCCGTGCGAAATAAAAGATGCCTGAAGTTCCCGTCTGATCCTGAGATTAATGACAGAGTTGGTTGGGATCTGATAGGAGATCTTTACCGCAAAGGAAAAATTGAGTCCGACTATCTTACTGACCTCAGGGGAGGTGACATCCGCCAAAAACTTCAAAATGCACAATCATTATTCAATTCTTTGCAAAATATACTTAATGAAGATCATTTTAAAGGCTACCAATGTAAAGAAGGTCTGGCCCATGCCGACAGGCCTCAGCAATTCCCTGAATTTCCCTGGGATCATATATTTTTAAGTATTGACATTTGTGATGAAGCCAATGAAGGGAAAAACCGTTTAATAGATTTTTTACATCCTGATTCAGACATTGAAGCTTTAAAAAAATGGCGAAAAGATTTTGAAAGTGCTATTGCAAATTTTGGTCTTACGAATACATCTCCTGCATCAATGCTGAACAGTTTCTCTTCCATAACAAGCACCTCAATGGCTGATATAGATAAGGCTTATAATGAATTTCAGGAGAATATGAGGGTTACGCTGGAACTTAGGTATAATGCCAGCCGTGCACGTGCCAATATGTGGAAAGCTGTTTCTTTTGCCGTAGGAACGGTATTATCAGCCGGTATAGGCGGAGCCATTGCGGGCACCATGGGTGCTGCATTAGTATCAACTTTTGTAAGTACTGCCGGATTTGTTTATGAGCAGGGACTGGAAACACTGGGAATGGACAGTAG
>CAZIOB010000070.1:0-7479 GCA_964540755.1 uncultured Prolixibacteraceae bacterium
CGTTATGCTTGCCCTCAAAATGGTCATTTACGAATAGTAAACTCACATTTTTCGGGCTTCACAAGCCTTGTCAGCAAACTTTCTATTCCAGACTCTTGACTTTATGGACGAACACTACTTAAGCGGAATATCCACAACAAGATGTTTATTGCTGCGAATAAAAGCAGTGGCTACTTCATATTCGAGGCTTTTCTGACCATCTGAAGCAGTGATAACCTGAGAAGACCGAGGATGGAGTATAATTTCCTCTGTTCCCTCGCCGGATATTAGTTCAAGCTCAAAATAGAGATCACTTGCATTTTTTATCTCATAATAATTTGTTACAGATTCTCCTCCATTACTGTTTCTCCTGCTCCTCGAATAAAAAGCCGGTTCTGTTTTTACACAGGCATTAAACAAATTTCTGACATTTTCTTCATTTCCTGCCAGATATTTACTTGCCCATGCAACAGTACGGCCTGCTTCCAAAGCTTCTCTCACCGATTCGGCGGTTCTTTCCTTTGCAAACACCAAAGTCATTGATCTGTGAATATTCTCACCCAGATCATAATCGTGTGCCACCAAATTATGAATATCCGATGTTCCCATGACTGTAAGGTTTTTATCAACACACCAGTCGAGCGCTTTCTTATGAAAACCGAAACCGTTAAAAACTTCTATTCCGTGTAAAGCCCTTTCATCGTATAAATCATCAACAAAATCAATCCATTCGTAAGAGCCTTCCACCTGGGTTGCTTTCCAGCCCGGATGATTCCAGAATATAAAAGCATTCTGTTCCGAACTCTTCATAACAGCTTGTTTATCTTTATCATTATCAAGATCTTCAATATATCCTGAAGCATCACCAATGAATAAAGCATTAAAATGTCCCGGAGGTGTACTCCTCGTTATTTCGGTTCCCTTTATAAAAACAATGTTTGCCTGGGCCGCCATCTCTTTAGCCAGCTCGTATGCACGGTTATGATCAACCACCAAATCTTTAGAATGAGGATGATATTCAATATGTTCTGTAATGGCCATTACATCAAGACCTTCCTTCCATGCCTCCTGAACACGTATTGTGGGCCAGACAAGACCATCCGAGAATACTGTGTGCATATGGAAATCACATTTCAAAGTACGATAACCCTCAATGTCGGGAATGATAAGAAGATTTCTTTTCCTGGGATTCCTGAATTCATCCATCCTTAATACACCATTGTCATCCTGCGCCTGTACTAAGGTACCAATTAACAAAGACAAAACTATAAATAACCTGAATTTTGACATGATTGATAAAATTTAAATAAATTATAATTTTTAAAAATGATTTTCTCATACAGATCAGAAGCTGACTGATAATATTTTTTAAATTGCAATCAAGAATTATTTTTTTTATTTAAGGCATTTGACTATTAAAATTATTCCACTTGGATCCCAAATTACAATAAATTTTTCAAATTCTCCCGGTTTTTTTTATCTTTCAAGTGTTGCGTAGTATTTGTTTTATAACTAACTCAGATGTAGCCTTTTAAGCTAAAACATGCAACATTTATTATTTTATATTCATTTAATTATCAGTAAGTTACCAATAAGAAAACTTGAACTAAAATAAACTCATTATTTATCTTTTATTGCTTTTTAAAGAAGCCAAAAGACATAATTTTTCCATCATTATCCTTTTTAAGTAACTTCAGATTATCCTTTTCAAAAGCATACTGGGATAGTTCTTTTATATGCAGATCCTTTTGATCATAAAGCTTCAAAAAATTTTGTAATAACCGCCACCTACATATTGAAGTTTCTTCCAGGAAATTTATTCCCGGTGAGGAATTTTGGAAAAACGAACCCTCCTTAGTGAACCGGAGTATCCAAAAAAATTTATTCACAATCATTCTTTCCTCTTTAATATGGATCTATACCAATTGTAAAAGTAGTATTAAGAATTTCAAAAAAACAAATTTTTATATTTGGTATTTTGTGATATTTATTTATTTTATTTTTGAATAAAAAGCAGATATCGCTTAATATTATTGTCCCGGTTATTCCAAATTCACTGTGGAAACAACAGGGAACCTTTTTAATGAATAATAAAAAAATATAATAAATAACAGAGATGGAAAAGCTTTTTTCAAATGAATTCTGGGAAACTCTTCTGGTAAGCGCACGTGAATGGATAATTAGCGAATTACCAAGTTTACTAATAATCATTATTGCAATGATTATTGTGTTCAGACTGCTATCGGCAGTGCTTAACAAATTTAAAAAAATCTTAATAAAGAGGGCATCAAAAAATGAACGGGGTGACGTTACGGAAACAGAGAAAAGGATAAATACTTTAATGGGGATTGTCTCCGGGGTAATAAAGTTAGTTTTATGGATTATTTTAATTATGGTCCTTCTTCAGAAATTTGGAGTAAATGTCGGTCCCTTACTTGCAGGTGCAGGAATTATAGGGGTAGCTGTCGGATTTGGATCCCAGGAACTGGTAAGGGATTTTCTTTCAGGCTTCTTTATGCTCCTTGAAAATCAAATACGTGAAGGAGATGTTGCAGTGTTAAATGGTACAGGCGGATTAGTTGAAAAAATTGAGTTGCGTACCACAACTCTGCGTGACTTTTCAGGAGTTGTTCATATTTTCCAAAATGGAAAAATCAATACAATATCAAACATGACCAAAGACTGGTCCGCCATGGTATTTGACATTGGCGTAGCTTATAAGGAAAATGTTGATAATGTGATTAATGTAATGAAAGAAGTTGGGGATGATCTCCAAAATGATCCTGAATTTGGTTCCGACTTTATAGAACCCATTGAGATATTCGGGCTTGATCAGTTTGCAGACAGCGCAGTTGTTATTAAAGCAAGGATAAAAACCAAGCCGATTAAGCAATGGGAAATCGGAAGGGAATATCGCCGGCGACTTAAAAAAGCCTTTGATGAGAAGAATATTGAGATACCTTTTCCACATACAACTATTTACTGGGGTGAAGAGATCAATCCACTCAGAATGGAGTTAAAAGGCGAAAGTCAACTGAAAAAATAAAGAATTAAAACACAGGGTGCCGGGCTTTAATGAATATAATTAATCAAAAAAAGGTCAGCACCTTTTATTTTGAAGTTGTCACTTTCAGCATCCATACCCGGAATATACTGTATCCCATTCTCAATTAGAATCAATATAACCAAGTGATTGTAAAAATCTGTCAGTCACGGCTACTGTCTGGTTATAGTATTTTGTATTCCGATAATTGAAAAAACCATGGCCCTCTCCCTTATATAACTTCAGATCACATCTGCTACCCACCTTCTCCATCACTACTTTGTAATATTGTGCAGTTTCTACCGGAATAAGATCGTCATTCGTTCCCAAAAAGAATATTGTTGGAGGAGCCCCTTTGTTTATGTTGTGCAAAGGTGAAAAATTTTTATAAGCCTCTCCAATCCTTTCATAACCATACCCGCCGGGACTGTTGTCTATTACGGGATTAAAAAGAACCAGTGAATTCGGGATGCAACTCACCGATAAATCATCAGTTGATTCATTATAATCATCAATAAATGCAGTTGCTGCCGCAAGATGGCCGCCTGCTGATCCGCCTGATGCTATAATTTTTGATGTATCCAAACCATATGTGGCAGCGTTTTTCCTGATATACCTTATAGCTGATTTTGCATCTTTAAGAGATTCAAACGGAGTAGTCTTATGTTTGCTCTCAATCCTGTAATCTGCAAGAAAACAGACTATCCCTTTTTTAGAAAAATATTTCGCATGATGGAGAAACTGATGCCTGCTCCCTCCTTTCCAGCCACCACCGAAAAAGAATACCATGGCGGGATGATCAACCTCTGCTTCTGAATCCGTAGTATTATAAATTTCGAGGTATAGCCTTGTTGTATCGATCTGCTTGTATAAAACAGTTTTTTGTGCAAACCCGGCAGCGCAGGACAGAAGCAATATTATAACAAGAAAAAATATATGTTTTTTATTCATAAAATAATTGTATTAATTAACAGAACTGTTCTTCCTGATTTATAAATTAACTGAACAACAAAAATGTTCAGAATATCCGAATTCCCGGGAATTATATTTCACAAGAAAAACACGCTTCTTATCCCATCTCCAGAAAAGCATGAATGAATCAGAAACATCAATGATTCACTTCGAAAATTTCTCAAAAAAACATAAAAGACTGTGAAGGTCAATTTCATGTCCCCCCTCATGAACATCCAGTATAATATTTTCAGGCCGCATATAATCCCAGTAGATAATCTGAATTTCCCTGAGCGCCTTACGGGCGAGAGGCACATAAAACTGGCTGGGGGGCTCCTGGAGTCCGTTTTGGCACATTAACGGACGTGGAGCAATTAATGAATAAATATCCGCATAATCCACAAGTTCTCTCAGTCCCGGAAATTTCCAGCACATACAATGGTTCTCCTCCATTTGATCCATTTCTGTCAGGAAGCCCGCACTTACCGTTGCATTAATTCGCTCATCCATAGCCCCCAGCCACATTGTCATTTCTCCGCCCAAAGATAATCCCGCACAACCAATGCGATTGTTATCAACTATCTCCATCGACTCCAGATAATCCACACATCTTATCAGGTCCCATAACCTTTCCCCCATCAGGATACGGCCTTCTTCATATACTTCATGCTGACTAACTAATGCGGCAATAGTAACAAAATTACGGGATGCCAGTTCGGTTGCAAAACCCTTATATATTGAATTTTCTTCGTAAACACTGTACAACTTTCCTCCGTGTCCGTGAATACAAACCACAGCAGGAAAAGGTCCTTCCGACTGTTTGGGTATAGTAACAATCACTCTTATGCGTCTTCCCGGTGTGGAATTGATCTCAATCTCCTTCAGTAAATATGTTCCCTTATCCTCGACAAGTATTTCATCAGGATTAAACGGAATATTATTTTTTTCTGATAACAGGTCGTCAAGTTTCATAAGGTTAAACAAATTTGACCTTAACTCCTGTTGCCATAATGCCGCATCATCAGGACCACGGCTTGTATATTGCCATGCACGTAATGAATCTCCTTCAACAGCAAATATACTTATGCTGAAAAAAATTATTAATAAAGGAGAAAGTAAAATTCTCTTTATATTATTCATATTTTTCGCTATTTATAAATTTATAATTATTCGTGCTACTCTTTAAACCGTATCCTTCAGTAATTGTGGTTCCGGCTGTTATAAACCCTGCTGCACCAGTCATCTTTAAAAATTCCCTCCAAACGTTTTCCCCGTTTTTTTGTAATTACGCTAAACATTAATTTTTCAATTATTCTTTCCTACTAAAATGTCTTGCATGAGTTGGAAATTTTAAGAGAAAATACTGAATTGTACCTATTCATGAATAATTTTAATTTTTGAGTAATCATAACCATCACGTCGTCAAATTGTCCGGTAATAAGACTGCTCATCGTCCCTTTTTCGACGCTTATTTTCTTATTGGAAGATATCTCTTTAATAAATTCATCAACAGCAATTCTGTAATCGTCTGTCAAGGGATAATAACTTATTTCAACTGTGATTTCCATGTTTTTAACTATTTTATTTTTTAACTGAACTAACTATAAAAGCAGGTTTAACTATATTTCTTCTCCCGGACTCATCCAGAATTTTAAAGTCACGGGACAAATAAACACCAGAAGTTGTATAAGGTTTCCCGAATCGGGAAAGCATATTCTCAACTTCTTCAGGGGTAAAAAAGTGTGCATATTTAAATACAGGATCATTATTTTTATTTTTCCCTAGCTCGGAAAGCTTATTAAGACAGCCAACAATAAAAGTACCTCCCGGTTTAAGTACCCGGCCAATTTCATCGAAAATTTTTTCTGTATCCTCAACAAATTCAAGCATTGTTATGGTAGTTACAGTATTAAAGCTGTTATCAGGGAATGGCAATGCGGCAGCATCTGCCCTTTGGAAGGAAGCATTTGGAATTTTTTTCGATCTTGCGATCTGTATCATTGCTTCAGATTCGTCAATTGCTGTTATTTGAAATCCCAACTTACTGAAAAAAATAGTCCAGTGACCGGTTCCGCATCCCAGCTCAAGCAAATCAATTTTGGGAAGATCCCTTAAATGATTCGAAAATATTTCCTTTTCAATCTTGTCAATTATTTGACCTGATTCATTATTATAATATTCATCATATTTCTCGGCAACAGTCTTAATTTGAAAAATATTTTTCCCTTCAATTTCATTCATGACAATATACAAATCTTTGATAATTAATGACTTAATCACCAGACAAATAACTAATAACCGCTTTAATACAAGATTAATAATTATTTCTCATTGAAAAAAGAAAAAATCAAAATGATTATTAGTTAATTTATGCGGATTTCATATTATACCTTAAAAAATAATTAATTTTAATCAGAAAAAAGATCAGATATAATAATGGTTCGAAAAGCATTGCAAAAAATAATCCTTCTGGCATTTACAGGATTATCAATTATCTTTACCAGTAATGCCCGTGAGATCTGTGAACAGGAATTTGACTGCTTCTCAATAGTGGTTGGCAAAGATGCTTCGGCAGATGGCTCTGTAATTTTTGGACACAATGAAGATACCGGCACACGCCTTGTGAATTTTTATAAAGTTCCTGAAAAAAAACAAAAAGCTGGAGAAATAATTTTATTGGAAACCGGGGCTGAAATTTCACGTAACAGGCCTAACCTTGGTTATTTGTGGATGAACCGTCCTGAATCAGATGTTTGCGATAGTTACATCAATGAGAAAGGTGTTGCGGTCGGTTCTGACGGATGCCCTTCAAAGGAAGATAATCCCGAACTGGAAAATGGCGGCATCGTTTACTGGCTGCGCAGGCTGGTGGCTGAAGAAGCACATACTGCCAGGGAGGGTGTAAAACTTGCCGGGAAACTGATAGACAAATATGGTTATGCATCCTCCGGGAGGACATATATAATAGCCGATTCGAACGAGGGATGGCTTCTGGCTGTAGTTTATGGGAAACATTGGGTTGCACAGCGTATTCCGGACGACCAGGTTGCTGTCGTGGCTAACTGTTATTCTCTGGGAGAAATAGATCTCTCAGATACTGTCAACTTTCTGGGATCTCCTGATATAATTGATTACGCTGTTAAACGCGGCTGGTATGATCCGGATAAAGATGGCAATTTTCATTTTGCAAAAGCATATTCCAATCCCGGATCGCTAATACATCCGCAAAATGTAAACAGGACATGGAAAGCTATCAATCTGCTTTCAGGAAGATACTACTCTCTTGGCAAAGAATTACCCTCCATAACCAAACCCGAAAAAAAATTATCAGTCCAGGATGTAATGTCAGTCCTGAGAGTTCACTATGATGAAAAGGCTCTTGAGAATCAGGATACCCCCTCTTCTGAAAACGCAGAAGATCTTAAAAATGCTTCAATCTGCAAAAAAAACACCCAGTACAGCCTGGTAGTTAATCTAAGAAGCGGGATGCCCGTTGAACTGGGATC
>CAZIOB010000071.1:0-3254 GCA_964540755.1 uncultured Prolixibacteraceae bacterium
GAAAGCTGGTTGAATTTTGATCCGATGCCTGGGGAACCCTTCAAAAGGACCAATAACTTCTACGATGGTACCAGGGATTATTCCGGTGATCCTGTTAACGTGCATTATCCCGAGTAGATTATTTATACACAAAAGATAAACCCATGAATAAAAAAGTATATGCCCGTCCTGCCTGTCCCGGTTGATCAAAGATTTTCTTTGGGGAGTTAATATTACAAAAAATCACTTAAACCTGAAATCGATTTTATAATTGAATAACCATGGAATATTCGGGTTAACTCCTTGATTCTTCAATTTCGAAGGCAGGTTGATATAATCTTCGGGATTTATGTGCTTTGGTTTTCCGTAAAATGTTATGATAATCGTATCCCCTCTAGCTCTAATGTCTCCATCGGACCAGGCAAAAACCTCATTTGACAGGTGCTCTGCATCCCATTTTCTATAGTCATGGTTTAGTTTTTTTCTGAACTGATATATTGCTGCCTGGGTTATCATTGCTAAAGCAAGCTTTCCATATCTTATATTTAGGTTTAACGTTGATGTTCGGTTAAGGCCAAGTTTATTTTCGAATCGGAAAAATTCTTCCACGGCCCATCTCTTATCATAATCTTCACAAATCAGGCTTTGGGCATTTCTATTTGACGTGGTAAGGAATGGATAATACTGATAATTACCTTTCTTCTCACCTAACCTTTGGACAATCAATCTATGCTTTTTATTATCATTCTCAAATTGGAATGGTGTTTCTGCAATGGCAAATCCAGCCCATAATGGTTTAAAGCAAAGTTCCGGGAAAATTTTCTTTATTCTCTGGTTATTGAGTGCCGGCATTAAAAGATCAAAATATTTATTTTCACAGATACAGTTTGCAATTTCTTTTGTAAAATGTTCCTTATCGGCAAGGGTTGTCGCTTTTGACTTCATTATTCTACTGGTTGCATCTATCAATTCGTTCGTTATCTTTGAAATTGGCATTCCTGATGAGGACATGCCAGCCATGATAGGCTGACCGGTTTTTGCCGATAAACTAAAAATTTCTGAAGCATTTTTTGGGAAGAAGCTTGCGGATCTTTCCTCTTTTTTGCCATAATCCGTTTAGAAGAGGTAAATATCCTGTGAGGATCAATGGCTATTAAGGCTCCCTGATAATGACCGGATAAATGCCGTTGGATTCCCAGATTGATGAACAATTCTTTGTTCTGCTCCATGGTGTGATTATCAAGTAACGAGTGCACCTGTTCATCGGTTACCAGTCTGCCCATTCCATTGAGCAGTTGAAAACCCTGATGCCCAAGAGAATTTTTTCTTCTTACCCGGTTGATGCAAAGGGCTGTCTCATTAATTACCTGCATGGCTATTCGTGGGGCCAAATCAACGTCACTTTTTCCCGACCATCCCTTTAATAGATCCCAAGCCCCCAGCTTAATTAATTCCGGAACAAGTAACCATAATCCTACGGATGTCCCGGATACTTTTTGAGCCAGCATCTGTCTAAACTCCCGTTCATTATCAACCGGAGTAATCTTTACCCGTGTATTGAGACGTTTGGTTTTATAGGTTTCTATTTCAGTTTTCTGGTTTTCCGGATTTGCTTTATGTAGCCCTTTTTTTGAAGGCCCCATTCGTTGATAGCCCTTTCCACACTTCGTTGACTTATCACATAGCCGGCTTGCTGCATCTTTTGAGTTATGACTTCCGAACTGGCTTCCGGGTCTAGAAAGCGGTGTCGAATAATCTGTTTTTCAATCTCTTTAGTAAGACGGTAGTTTCGTTTGGGACCTTGGGGCTTATCTATTAATCCTTTACTTCCCTGTGATTCAAAAGCTTTCTTAATAACATAAAAGTGTTCACGAGTATACCCATACTTTTTGGCAATATCCTCGATCCTTTCCTGGCTTTGAGAGGCAGCATCAAAAAGCATTAGGAGCTTCCATGCAACAGGGTCCTTGGGGTTAACGGTTAAACTGATCCCCCCTTCAAATGATCTTTCTGGCAGGTTTGCTTTCATAATTATGTAATTTAATATATGGCGATATAAATATACAAAATTTATTTAAACCTCCATATAAATAGCTTATTTTAGTCCTTATTCTGACATAAAGCATTGAAGAAGCTATATATATCGCCATATATTAAATTACTCGAAGTGAAATAAAAGTCCCTAGAATTAGGATTCTAAGAAAGCCATTTGTAATTTGGAAAGGCCAAAGAAAATCTTTGATAGTTATCGGGAGAAAAAAATGAACTGAGCTTGCGAGCTCAACGAAGTTAATTTTTTGAATCCACCTTATTTACCTTAAGTTGTTATATAAAATCATTTAACATCAATCATAATGGAAAGACGGGATTTTATAAAAAGAGGAACCATGTCGTTTGCTTTTGCAGCAAGCGGAGGTTTGACTTTTAGTTTTTATGAGAATAAGTATAAATTGAATGATGAATTTCATAACTGCCTTTTCTTCCGTAAATCTCCGGGAGTTATCAGGGAGTTTGTCCCCGGCTTCCTTTGGGCCGATGCGGCCGATTTTGAGAACTATGGAGGTTGGGCGCTGGATACACAGCATGTTGGTTTCATGGGTTCCTCTTATCTGATTGCCCCTGGCACCAAAGCTCCCGTGAAGGATGCTGCACTTAAAATTCATAATACCCCTCCTGGTAAATACCGTCTGTGGGTGCGCAGCCGCAACTGGATACCTGAACACTCACCCGGTCAGTTCGGAATGCTCATTAATGGCAAGGATTCCGGGGTTATTTACGGGATGCAGAAGGACAAGGATTGGATATGGCAGGACGGCGGGGTGCACGAATTGCCCGCGGGTACGACAGAGCTCACGTTGCAGGACAAAACCGGGCAGTTTGGACGATGTTCATCGGTTATTCTTACCCGTGATACGAGCTACCAACCGCCGGCAGGCTTAGAACAGTTCAAAAAGGAACGCGCACGGTTGACAGGAGTATCTGATGCTGTCAAGCCTGGTAAAGAATACGATGTTATTGTTGCCGGAGCCGGCCCTGCAGGAGTACCGGCAGCCATTGCAGCAGCACGGATGGGTGCAAAAACGGCATTGATTTCCAGCCGTCCTGTACTTGGCGGTAACGCGAGTGTTGAAATCGGTGTTCCTTTTCAGGGTGCGGCGGCGAGGTGTTGTGGACATCCGGGGAAACCGGTACGCGAAACCGGCATCATTGAAGAAGCCGGTAGGATGGAAAGGCATGAAAGAGAGCTACGGTCACGCTCACACTTCGATTTTTCT
>CAZIOB010000072.1:0-6519 GCA_964540755.1 uncultured Prolixibacteraceae bacterium
ATCGGGTGTGACCCAGGGGCCGCCGGTAGCGGACCATCCTTCACAAACGTGGGATGTAACTTCAATGCCAAGCCTGCCTGCTTCTTCCGCCACATACTTTTTTAATGCATACCATTCGTCGGAACTGTATTTTATTGGGCCATCAGGAAGAATATGGTGCTTTGCTTCCATTATTAGAACCCCTCCAATTCCTGCCTTCAAAATCATTTCAATATCTTTTTTAATCCCTTCCCTGGTAACATGTCCACTCATCCAGAACCAGTAAATCCAAGGTTTGGCAGAGTGAGGAGGGGCAGAGAAAGACTGTTCGAGGTTTTGACCGATTCCAACACAATATGCTAACAAAATCAACATTATTATAACAACGACTTTCTTCATATTATACATTAAATTTGTTATTTTAATTATTTTCAAAGGTATCATATGGAACTCGCATATGTTTTAATCATGATCTTGTGTGATTCTACGATCATGCTCATTTCATCTTTTTATATTTTCCAAGATATCAAACAATTGAATAATTTTTTTATTTTATAAAAGTGGTTTAATACCCGGATCCTTGGGTTGGAAATTAATATGCTTACATAGCAAACTCCATTTGATATTTCGGGATCTTAACACTGGAGTAGTTCATTCTATACCGTCAAAGATGCTTTTTTCATTTTCCGGAACCGTAACATAAGATTCTGCCAGATGCAGCGGCGTATGTCTTACAAAGTGTATTCCCTGGCTCTGGAAGCACCGGAGCGCCCGGTTAGCCCATTCTTTGACAGTCTCGCCATGGCCCTCAAGGGGAACATCAAGTATGGATTCATACTTATAAGTAGCAGGGAAAGCCTCTGTAGCATAAGTATATAATTTTTTTGGCTGATAAGGCTTTAGTCCCAGATTCGTAAGTTCAGGATACTTATCCGGCTCACCCGAATCATAAAATGCCATAAAACCTGCCCTTCCTGCTAATTTATGACCGGGTTTGTCATATTCCCCGTATATAGGATCGTGAGTTATAATGACTTCCGGTTTATATGCCCTTATTGCTGCAACCATGTGCCGGGCAGCTTCATCATAGCCTTTCCACAACCGAAGATTAATATGGAAGCTTCTGCTGCCGCTGTTACCCGTATCAAACTCATCAAAATGCATAGTAGTCCTAACACCCATAAGGTAATGACTTCTGTCACACTCACGGTCATAGTACTCACCTTTGTACTCATTGGAATGTGTATCCCTTGTTATATGAACAGCTACAATATCCTTATTTTTGATCTTGCTCAGGTATGTCATTAAAAAGCCATGCTGGATCGGACTGTCATCACCATGAGCCGTGAAGATCAGCAAGTCCGTGTTACTATTTGTCCCGCTTACGGTTGTCCAGTTTTTCCCGTTATCTTCTGTTTTGAGTATCCTGGATCGTCCCCCGGCAATGAAACCCTTACCATTTTCATTAAACCAGGCACTGGTAAGCTGGTCATTGTTGGGAACGCGCACAAAACTCCAACTTTCGCCCCCGTCATTGGTTTTCATTATCCTTGTACCAAGACTGCCCACTACATAACCATTATTTTCATCTATAAAAAATACCTTTCTGAGGTCCATTAACTCCCTGACACGTTCATCGAATTCCGTTGCCTGCGATTCCCATGTCCTTCCCTTATCTTTTGAAGAAAGGATAGTGCCGTTTTGTCCCACAATCCATCCCCTGTTGCCTTTAAAAGTGATGTCTCTGTAAAAAGATATGAACCCATAAAATTTTTTGTCCGCCGGAGCATTGATCTTTTCCCATGTTAAGCCTCCATCATTGGTTGCCAGCACTGTTTCCGACTCACCGACAATAAATCCGTTGAGTTTATCGAAGAAATAGAGGCCATTTAACCATTTAATTGTTCCTGTAGTTGGCAAATGACTCCATAACCCGCCTCCATCGGAAGTTCGCAATAAAAGTCCGCCTTCACCTGCTGCCCAGCCATTATTCTTGTCGGCAAAAAATATACCGAAAAGATAAGTTCCCCGTTTTGCAAACCGGATTTCCCATAAGTTGCCACCATCCTTAGTATGAAGGATTATCCCGTCGCCACCTCTTTCATCATGACTCATTGATTCGTTAGTCTCAGCACTGCGGATCCTTCCTCCTGCTATCCATCCTTCTTTATCATCTGTAAAGAAAATATCAGTAAAATTGCAGTCGGTAAGTTTCTTTTGTCTTGCCCAGGTTTTCCCTCCGTCTGATGTTTTCATTATCAGTCCCATATCCCCGACAGCAATACCCTTTTGCGAATCAATGAAATGTATATCATTTAAGGGATAACCGTCATTGGGCAAGTCAAGCGAATTGATATACAATGATTTTTCTTCTGCAATTCCGATCCCGGTATCAAGCATATCTATTTCATTTTTAATTGCTTGCGGATAACCTGATCTAATTTTTTTCTTTATATTGGTCAGTTTTTTATTAAAGGCATCTATCTTCTGAGCGTTTAATCCCTGCAATGAACTTATTTTGCTGTCAAGATTTTTAATTTCTGTTTCGAATGTATTTCTGATATATTTTTCATAATCAATATTAAAGGAGGATATCATTCCTGTCTTATCCGGATTTTTTTCATCTTTCAGGGTAGGGTACCAAGCCTGTATCTCCGAAAATCCTTCAACTGAATTGCCATCTTCCAAAGGTATATTGTACATTATATTCATTCTCCACTCATTGCTGCATTCCAGGGGAATATTCAGCTGATCCAGCGGGATGGTAAGTTCAATTCCCCAGTTGTTTGTGTTTTTGTAAATATCTGATTTAATTTGAGGATCCCATTTTTTATCAGGCTTACCATGGGAATCAAATCTTATCTTTGTCTCCTGGCCTTTATAATCAACTGTCATAAAATAATAATCCTGATGAAAGGCATCACCGTTTTCAGTGCCCGGCTGGAATAAGATCCAGAATGATTCTGTTGTCTCGAGGGACAGATCGCGGTATACTCCGTTCAGACCCGCTACCTGTCTTTTCATTCCTTCTCCTGTATCTTTTTCCTCACCGGTTTTTTCTGCCGGATACGGATCAGGTGCAACAAGATTCAGGTATATATTACTCTGGTCATAGCCAACATGTGCTTTAGCCGTTTTCCCCTTTAATAATTCAGTTGTTTTATTATCATATACCAGGGAAATCTCTTCACAATGCGCCCACACATTATCGCGGTTACCATTATTTTTGGGAGGCGTTTTTAATCTGGCGGTTTTTGCGCGGGGTTTGTCAATACCTTCGAGCGAGGGAATAATATCAGGCCAGAATTCCGATCTCGGCCAGTAATAGCCAACCATGCGTGGATTGCGAACTTTGATGTTCTGGACAAATGTAATGCCTGTTGAAGAAGAGCTGATAAGACAACCGCTGCCTTTTGCCCTGTTAAAGGTCAGGTTCCACTTCCAGCCCGGATCAGAATAAATATCCAGTCCGTCAAATGGTATTGCCATCTCGATGTAATAACCGGTATCGTTTTTCAATGACTTTAATTTTGTATTTGAAGTCCAGCTTGTAAAGAAATATCCAGTATTATACGGGTCGAAATATGCATCCCAGATGGCTCCGTTCGGATTAACAGCTATTGAGAAGTAATAATCCCTTGCATATTTTATTGAGTCAGGTATAATCGGCTTAAGATCAACCTGAATATAATCGTCCCCCACCAATGCACTGTCATTTTTATTTATTTTTGCTGTCAGAGGATCCGAATCCTCTATCTTCCAGAATAAATATATATTTTGCCTGTCACAAATCGCGCTCACCTCAACATCTTCATCTGGAATCCGATTATCATTGTAAAAAGTATTGATAACCTGTGCTCTCTTCCAACTGTCCTCATCCATTTTTCCGTCAATGTGAATATCCAGCAGATCATCCGGACTGACTTGTGCTTTTCTCAGATATTTGCCGGGAGAAGTTGTTGATGATATATAATTCTTATTATAAAAATGGCGATCAGTAAAGAAGACCCTTTTTTCTGCAGCGATATAAGTAAAACAAAGTATAGTTGTTAAAACTGCTGCGGACAGTATAAAAATAAGTAGTCGTTTCATATTTAATAAATTAAAACAATTCTCCTTGCGCTGTTTTGGAAATTATTTTTAACATATCTTGTGCATTGTTCTCTGTATAAGCAGCTTTGATAATTATTATATCATTATCTTCTTCCGGATCAATAAGTTCTCTTTTGCTATCGGTGATATTAACCAGTTTAAGTTCTCTGGGTGTTAAGCTTGCTGCCAGATCTGGCAGGTCATAACCGGTCAACGCCCCTGCAACAAAATATTTTGAAAGCCCTGTATCATAATATTTATTCATAACCACTGACCTATATGAGATAAGCGGACTGATGAGTGTTATGTATCTTATGGAATTATCAAAGGCGGCAGCATATAATAGTGTAATTCCCATTTCATCAAAAGCAACTGCATTAATTTTATTATGGTCAATATCTGTCCAGCTTTTTAAAAAATTGACCACCCTGATAACATCACCGGCCTGAATCCCCACGATACTGCGGCCTGTCATAAGAGATAGATAAAAAGAACCGTAACTGGCATCTTCAGTTTCACCAATTCCTAAAACATCAGGTGCAGCAACTATGTAACCCTTTTTTACAAGTTGTTCAATCTTTCCGCCGGGAGCGGCATCGGCAATTTTCCCTTCCGGATGCATGTAAATCATACAGGGGAATTTATTCCCTGTTTTGGGAATGAAAAGCAGCAAAGGAACAACATATTCCCCTTCGCCGTGTAAAGCATACATTTCCACTGAATACCCATCACGCTGGTATCTTCCCCGAAAGGCCGGTTCTGTTTTTTCAGAAGGTGGAATAAACCCGGAAAGTTCAGCAGCTTTTTGTGGAATATCATTGAGATGCTCAGTAATATTTTTCCGGGAATTGTCTAATTTTTGAAGTAACACTTGAGACTCTTCTTTATTTATGTCAAAAGCAAGCTTACCCCCGGCAGAAGTTGATAATTGTCCTGTTTCAGTAACCTGCAGATCTTCCGGTTTGAATCCGTCAAATGGTTCTTCAACAGAACTTCCGGGGAGGTGGAAGACCTTCTGGAAGAAAGCATACACATCAGTAATAGTTTTATGAAATCCATGTCCCGCGTCATCTATAACCTGACCTGCATTTTCTTCTTTGCCAAAGGCTTTATATGCCTTTTTGATCTCCCGGTATGTCTCAACAGCACCCTGGATGCTGAAAAAATCCCTTGTTGTTGATGATATCAATAATGGCTTTGGTGCCCTCAGCTCAAGCAGATCAGCATGGGTAATCCCGTTCAGAATGCCATGATATACATTCTGTTCAGCATCCTGCGGACCTATTGACTCGAGGAGTCTTCTGTAGCCTGTTATATAACATCCCGGAACGGCAGCTTTTATCCTTTCATCAAATGCCGATATGAAGGTTGTTTGTGTACCCCCGCCCGAGCAGCCGAATATCCCGATCCTCTCAGTATCCACTTCTTCACGGGTAAAAAGGTAATCAACCCCTCTTATGCCATCCCATATAAAATATCTTATGGGTGATATTCCGGAAATAAACATCTGATTACCAAAGTATGAATGTTCCCTGGTGGGAGATGATCCCATTTCAGAAGCATTCCGGGTGCTGTCCCAGTACTGGACTCTTTCACCCTGACCGAGGGGATCAATAGCAAAGACTATGAATCCTTTCTTAACGAGATTATAGATATATCTTTGATTGGACTCTGATCTGAATGCTGAAAAGCTATGACCGCTTACATGGATTATTGCCGGCCTGCTTTTTATTGTCCTGTCGGGAATAAACAAACAGGCCGTTACGTAAAGACCAGGCATTGATTCATATATTATTTTTTCAATACGGAATCCATCTTTTTGTACGATGCCGGTAACTTTGGCATTTAAGGGTGTCTTTTCAGGAAAAGGACCTACGATATTCATCAGTATATCCTTAACCTTTTTCTGCCTTTCGATCCAGTTTTTTTTTGTCTTTAACCCGTCAATCTCCTCATCCCTTTTGTCAAGTAAATCAAATGCCCGGTCATTAAGGTGATGAATAAGCATGTTCTTCCCATCTGACCACTCAATCCACCTGTCCAGTATATTAAGGTTTTCATCCTGGGCAATTACCGGATCATTTTGAGGCATGATTAAAACTATCAATAAAATAGTCTTAATAAGGATGAATAATTTTTTCCTGTTCATTTTTTCAGGTGGTACTTAAAAAAGTAAATTAAAAATTAGTGAAAGTGATGTTAATTGTTTATCTTCAAGTCGTTACAAAATAAAGTTTCGACAAAAAACATCACTTTCAGGATGAAAAATACAAAGAAAAAATTAAAAGGCCAATCAAAAGTTGTAAAATGTTCATTTACAGGCAATAATATCACGAAGTATATAGGTTTAAATACGGTAGCAAAATACATGAATAAGCAAGGCATTATAAAGTCAGTCAGCACCCTATTTCCATCCCAGTGGCATAGCGCTACAAAGTTTGGGGTTAA
>CAZIOB010000073.1:0-3317 GCA_964540755.1 uncultured Prolixibacteraceae bacterium
GCCCTGATAATAGATTCAGGATGTATTGTGACCAATGTTTCTTTTGAAATAATTTCTCCCAGTGCGAGATAATCAATGCGCCACAATCCCTGTGTCATCTTAAGTTTTAAAATGGAATTACCGGGAATATCCATGGAATGGTCTTTTTTTTGGCTTGAAGAAATAATATCTCTTTTATAGTTATAATATTTGCCTGTTCCGGAAATTAACCTTGACGAATTCTTAATTTCCCATGCATCCAATACATATAAACTTCCATCTTTTATATGAATTTTCAGAAAATCATCTTTATATCCCGAAACATAATTTTCAGGTTTTTCAATATTACGAATTATTTTAGTAGGTCTGCATCCGGAAACGATGATCAAAAGAAGGGTAAAAAGTAATATAAGAAAAGTTTGTTTCACTCTGGTTCTTATATTTAAGAAAAAGGAAAAAAAAGTTACAAAAAAAATTATTAATAATTGTTATAATGAGGTATTTTTTTGAGGGGAAAATGAAAAATAAAAACAGAGATTTAAGGTCAATAAATATTAATCAGGTAAAAAATTAGTAATTTAATATTAATTTTGCAGCTGTTATGGAAGAAAAATATGGTACAAAAATGATCCGTGAGAATCGGCTGGAAAGATTTGAAAACCGGAACAGGAAGAGGGATTATACGATTGACTTTACCATTCCTGAATTTACATGCTTATGCCCGATTTCAGGATTTCCGGATTTTGCAACATTATATGTTGAATATCAACCTGATGAATACTGTGTTGAACTGAAAAGCCTTAAGCTATATATAAACAGTTTCAGGGATAAAGGGATATTTCATGAAGATGTTGCCAATACGGTTCTGGATGACCTTGTTGAACTACTTCATCCCAAATATATGAGTGTGTTGGCTGATTTTAACGTGAGAGGAAATATCCATACCACGATAAGAGCAGTTCATGGGAGAAAGAATGAAGATGTATAATGATGATGGATACAACATCAAATAAAGCATATATCTTATTGTCGGGGGGACAGGATTCGTTTACATGCCTGCTTTGGTCTTTAAAGCATTTCAGGGAGGTGGAGGCAGTTACTATAAGTTACGGACAGCGGCATGAGAAAGAATTAACATACGCAGCTAAAATTGCCGAAGAATTTCAAATTTCTCATTTTATATATAATATCGGAAATTTTTTCCGGTCAATCGCAACAAGTACTTTACTGAATGAGGGAGACCACAACAGCTATCATCCTGTTGCCAAAAGCCTGCCGGCTAGTTTTGTGCCTAACAGGAACGGAATATTTTTGACTATTGCAGCTAATCATGCTTTTAACAGTGGTGAAAAACATATACACCTGGTAACAGGTACCTGCCAGACTGACTATTCAGGCTACCCTGATTGTCGTGATAATTATATTCGCATAAAGGCAGTTGAGTTATCACTTGGACTTGATATCCCGGTTAATATTCATACTCCTTTGATGTGGCTGACCAAAGCCGAAACATTCAAAATGGCAGACGATGAGGGCAAATTAAAAGCTTTAAACGAACTTACCTTAAGTTGTTACAATGGCGTAGAAATTTTAAACGAATGGGGCCGGGGATGTGGTGAGTGTCCGGCATGTAAACTCAGAAAAAGAGGGTATTATGAATTCCTGGAATTGCAAAACAGGATATCTTTGAATAAGATTTAATATTATATAATGGACTATTTATTCCCGGTATCGGAAATATTTGAATCGATTCAGGGAGAAGGCAACAATGCAGGTATGAGAGCATTGTTTGTCCGTTTCCAGTTTTGTAACCTTAACTGTATATGGTGCGATACAAAATATACATGGTACAGGGATTCAGGGTATTTTAAATGGTATTCAACTGACAGGCTGAAAAAGATTATCCGGGAGAAAAATATCAAACAGGTCATTTTAACCGGAGGAGAACCTGCGCTTTTCTGCATAGACAAACTGGTGGAACCAGGTTTTACTTACCATGTGGAAACCAATGGGACAATCATTCCTGACCAACCTTTGGAGATCAGGCTTAAAGATGAGACTCTGATACAAAGAGAAGCAATGAACAAAGATATTATAAGTGCGTTTAACTGGGTGGTATCGCCAAAACTTAGTAATTCAGGGGTAAAGCAGGATTATAAATCACTTAATTATTGGTCAGGAAAGGATTTTTGTATTTTTAAATTTATTTGTAGTACTATAGAAGACCTGGATGAAATTGAAACGACAGTCCGGGATTTTAAAATTGATAAAAACAGAGTTTATATTGGATTAGAGGGATTAACGCTGAAGTCGCAATTACAACCTGAGATGGTTGACAAAATTGTTGCCAGGGGATTTAATTTTTCACCTAGATTACATGTAATGTTATGGGGAGCAAAAAGAAAGAAATAAGGTACGAACTGACCAAAGAGTATCAGTTCGAAGCATCACACAGGCTAATTAAAAATTATCAGGGGAAATGTATTAATAATCATGGGCATTTATACCGTGTTATTGTTGTCTTACATGGCATTGAGCTGGATAACAGGGACATGCTTATTGATTTTAATGAATTAAAGCCGTTAAAGAAGTGGATAGATAAATCTCTCGACCATACCACTATTTTATGGGAAAGTGATCCGATGCTGACATATATAAAAGAAAGTGGTCAAAGATATTTCTCTACAAAACAAAGTCCAACGGCAGAACATATTGCCGAAATAATTTTGGCCAAAGCTGTTGAGCTTTTTGATAATCAACGAATAAAAGTAAAATATATCGAGGTTAGAGAATCTTCTGCTTCGGGAGTGAAAGTTTATTCTGAAAATTCTTTTGATTAGCTAATTGCCAATAATCCGATATTAATTTTTATTTTCAGTATTGGGTGAAGAGAAGTTAAAATCATTATTTTGATTTCCTTTTGAAAAGCATGAACTGGACTTTTTCTTTCACAAAAATCGGCGGACAACCAGATGAAGATGGTTTGGCGTTATTTTCTTCGCGGTTGTCATCAAATGTAGCTTCAAGTTGTCCGCTACCTTCCACATTGCCCAGGATACCCAGGTTCATTAACCCAAAATCCAGCTTGTCAAGAGTAAGCTTCAGGTCTGCTTTTTGTTCCAAATGTTTATTCTCTTCAATAACTCTGGCAGTACTGTGCCGGCAGTTGAAATTGGTTGACAGTTCATAGGTTAACCCGCCTGTTTATTACATTTCTGAGGACTTTACCCAGGTTGGTCCTTCCTGGCCTGCTGGCTTGAGAAGAAGTTAGCTGTGGTTTCACAGGGTCAACTGCAGATGCCAGGTAAAGAATTCCAATCCACAGCAATGTTTTTTTT
>CAZIOB010000074.1:0-30474 GCA_964540755.1 uncultured Prolixibacteraceae bacterium
TTTCATACTATTAAAATTAATTATTTTCAAATGTATCATATAGAACTCGGATGAGTTTTAATCATACTCTTGGGTGTAAATATTTTAGATGCTCGTTTCGTATTATAATATTATCGTATATCAAACTGCAAACTGAAATTTAAAATATTATGGCAGCTGCTGATAAATTAAAAAGATATTATCTGTTTTTCTGCAAGGCTAAAGAGATATTCTCCATATTTATTGCTGCTCATCGACCGGGCGAGCACGATTAATTGCTCTTTGTCAATAAAACCTTTCTTATAGGCTATCTCTTCTATACATGATATTTTCAATCCCTGTCGCTTTTCAATAGTAGCAATAAAATTTGATGCCTGCAATAAACTGTCATGCGTTCCCGTATCAAGCCAGGCAAAACCTCTTCCCAGAAGCTTTACCCTGAGCTTTTTTTCTTCCAGGTATAACCTGTTTAAATCAGTTATTTCGAGCTCACCTCTTGCAGAAGGTTTTAATTTTTTTGCTTTTTCAATTACATCATTTGAATAGAAGTATAGTCCGGTAACTGCATAATTAGAGCGGGGATTTTCAGGTTTCTCCTCAATTGAGATAACCTCGTCTGTTTCATCAAATTCAACAACCCCATATCTCTCAGGATCATTTACATAATAGCCAAAAATATATGCGCCATCCTCTATATTGGCGGCATCTTTCAGGATGGGAGAAAAATTATACCCATAAAAAATATTGTCACCCAATATCATACATACATTGTCACTGCCTATAAATTTCTCTCCCAGTAGGAATGCATGGGCAAGCCCTTTTGGAGAAGGTTGTACTTTGTAAGAGACAGACAGTCCCAGCTGACTGCCGTCACCAAACAGATTTTCAAAATTTCCGATATCATCAGGAGTGGAAATTATCAAAATATCACGTATTCCGGCCAGCATCAGGACAGATAAGGGATAATATATCATTGGTTTATCATATACAGGCAATATCTGTTTCGATATAGATCTCGTAATAGGGTAAAGCCGGGTGCCAAGACCACCGGCGAGAATAATTCCTTTCATCTGTTTAGAATTTTGTCATTATTTGTATTAAAAATTGAGTCAATCATTAAAAATATTTATTATCATCGATTCCCGGTAAAAAGTTGTTAAATAATATCCAGAATTAATTCAATTTAAAATCCTGTTTAATGCCGTAAACAACTTTAATCCCGGACAGATAAAAATGCTTATGTTTATAACCGGCCATTTAATCCGTATGCCCGTATAAGAATATTGCCAATATTAATAATATTTTTTTAAATGCGTGTTTTTATTCATAAACAGGTTAGCGGAATTAGTTTCTGAAATTACCAATAAGTTTCAAAAGTAATAAAAAATAAAATGCTCAAAACTTTTGAAATAAGTGAATTAAGTTATATTTTTGCGCGCGATTTATAACAAAGATAATGTCTAACTTATTAATTTATTTAGAATTACATGATTGAAAAAAAGAGTAAAAAGGTTGACAAAAAAACAAAGAAGGTAGCTGAAACAACTGCCACGGAAGACAAAATGCAGAAACAGGAAACTGAAGAGAAAAAATCTGAGGAAAAAGAAAACCCCGAGGCAAAAAAAGAGAAGCAGGAAAAAAAAACTGAAGAGAAGGCAGTTGAAACTAAGGAAGAAGCACCTGAAATAAAATCCGGGGACAAACCGGATGACCAGAAAAAGGAAGAAACAATCCTGGAAGAAAAAGTTCCGGAAACAAAAAAAGAAGCAGAAACTGCTATAACAAAAAACGAGGAAGTTAAGGAAGAACCGGCTGAAGTTACAACCGGAGAAGAAGTTTCTGAACCAAAGCAGGAAAAACCTGAAGAAAAAGCTGAAGAGATAAAATCTGCTGAAATAAAGGACGAGGAAGTTAAGGAAGTAACTGCTGAAGCTAAACCCGTGGAGGAAATCCCTGAGCAAAAACAAAAGGAAACCGAAGAGATAAAATCTGCTGAAGATAAGGAAACAGAGAAAGAGGATATCAAGGAACCTTCGGAAACAATAGCAGGAGCTGAAGAAGAAACTTCTGATACAGAAAAGGAAATAACCGGCGGACTGGAGAAAGAAGAGGAAGCAGAGAAGGAAACTGCCGCACAACAGGAAGATGAGCAGGAAGTGAAAAAACCCGGTGAATTTGACTGGGACAGTTATGAAAATTCCATAGAATCTTATTCTGACATACAAAGAGCTGATCTTGAAGAGATATACAATAATACTTTAAGCACCGTAACTGAAAAAGAGGTACATCAGGGTAAAGTTATAGCCCTGAGCAAGCGTGAAGTTGTTGTAGATATAGGCTATAAATCAGACGGTATAGTCAGTCTGAACGAATTTCGTTATAACCCTGATCTGAAAGTCGGCGACACAGTCGATGTTTACATCGAAAGCCTTGAGGACAAAAAAGGCCAGATGATCCTTTCTCACAAGAAGGCAAGGGCAACAAGATCATGGGAACGTGTAAATGAAGCTCTTGAAAATGACGAAATAATCAAAGGATATATTAAATGCCGTACCAAAGGGGGTATGATAGTGGATGTGTTCGGTATTGAGGCCTTCCTGCCGGGTTCGCAGATTGATGTAAAGCCTATTCGCGATTATGATGTATTCGTTGGTAAAACAATGGAATTTAAAGTTGTAAAGATAAACCACGAGTACCGCAATGTCGTTGTGTCACATAAAGCCCTGATAGAGGCAGAACTGGAACAACAGAAGAAAGAGATTATAGCAAGGCTGGAAAAAGGGCAGGTACTGGAAGGAACTGTGAAGAATATAACTTCATATGGTGTGTTTATGGATCTTGGCGGTGTTGACGGACTTATACATATCACCGATCTTTCATGGGGACGAATATCTCATCCGAATGAGATCGTTGAGCTTGACCAGAAGCTGAACGTTGTTATTCTTGATTTTGATGACGACAAGAAGCGTATCGCCCTGGGCCTTAAACAGCTTACTCCTCATCCGTGGGATAAGCTCGATGAAAATCTTAAGGTGGGTGATAAGGTTAAGGGTAAAGTTGTGGTGCTTGCCGACTATGGTGCCTTTGTTGAAATTGCCCCCGGTGTTGAGGGACTGATACATGTTTCTGAAATGTCATGGAGTCAGCATCTCCGCAGCGCACAGGATTTCCTGAAAGTTAATGATGAGGTTGAGGCCGTAATTCTTACACTTGACCGCGAAGAAAGAAAAATGTCTCTTGGCATCAAACAACTTAAAGAAGATCCATGGGAAAGGATCGAAGAGAGATACGATGTTGGCACTAAACATACAGCTATTGTCAGAAACTTTACCAATTTTGGAGTTTTCGTTGAAATAGCGGAAGGTGTTGACGGACTTATCCATATTTCAGATCTGAGCTGGACAAAGAAAATCAAACATCCGTCGGAATTCACTTCCATTGGTGAGGAAATTGAAGTTGTAGTACTTGACATTGACAAGGATAATCGCAGGTTAAGCCTTGGCCATAAGCAACTGGAAGAAAATCCATGGGAAGTATTTGAAACAATATTTACTACCGATTCCATTCACGAGGGAACTGTGGTTGACCTGATGGATAAAGGGGCTGTTGTTGCACTACCCTATGGCGTTGAGGGATTTGCAACCCCGCGCCACCTGGTTAAAGAAGATGGCACCCAGGCTAAACAAGATGAAAAACTCGACTTTAAAGTTATAGAATTCAACAAGTCTGCCAAAAGAATAATAGTCTCCCACTCAAGAATATACGAAGACGAGAAACGCGCTGAAAGCACTTCAAAACGCAAGCCTCATGCACGCTCTGCCAAAAAGGCAGTTAAAAATGTTAATGATAACATCGAAAAAACTACCCTTGGCGATATAAGTGACCTTGCAGCTCTTAAGACAAAACTTGAAGAAAAGGAAAAAAAGAATAAATAAATCCCTGTCCGGTCGATTTTTTTTGCCGGAATTTCGTAAATTGTAGCATGACATCCGAAATTCTAAAAATAGATAATTATACCCTTGTAAAGGTCAAAACTGAAAGGCTGGATATTAATTCAGCTCCCGGATTAAAATCTGAACTGGTCTTACTTAATAATAAGGGAGAAAGCAATATCGTGCTTGACATGACCAATTGCACATACTGCGATTCTACAGGCCTGCGCACTATTTTAGTTGGAAACCGCTTATGCGAAAATGCCATAGGGACCTTTATTTTATTTGGATTACAACCCGATGTGGAAAACCTGATCAGGATATCAATGCTTCATACCGTCTTATTGATAACCAGGACACAGGAAGAAGCTGAGGAGTTGTTGAAAATGAAAAGAGACATGTAAACAGGAACAGGAACAACTCCTGTTCCTGTTTTTTTATACTCCCGGATATAATGCCAGGTAACTCTTTTGAAATAGCCATATTAGGCAGCGGATCAGCTATTCCGACAACAGGAAGGTATCCTGCAGCCCAAATCCTGAACCTCGGGAATAGTTATTTCCTGATCGATTGCGGAGAAGGCACACAAATACAGATCAGGCGCCAGAAAATCGGATTCAGGAGGATAAAAAATATTCTTATTTCCCATCTGCATGGTGATCATTACTATGGCTTAATAGGTTTGATATCTACATTTAATTTACTGGGACTTAAAAATGATATCCATATCTACTCCCCTTCACAACTTAAAGATATTATCCAGCCACAGCTCGATTTCATAAAAGGAGAGATGCAGTTTAAAGTAATTTTCCATCCTTTGAACTTTAAAATCCCGCAAAAGATATACAGCGATAAAAGAATTGAAGTCTTTTCATTTCCCCTTAAGCATAGTATATCATGCTGCGGATTCTTTTTTAAGGAAATACCAAAAGAGGCAAACATTAAAAAAGAGAGCATTGAAAAATACAAAATCCCTGTTCCACAAATACGGGAAATAAAAAAAGGAGCAGATTTTAAAACTGCTGACGGCAGGATAATACCCAATAATGAGCTGACAATACCTGCCCCGCCACCCAGATCATATGCATATTGCACAGATACAGCCTATTACCCCCCTGCAACAAAAATATTTCATAATGTATCGCTTCTTTACCATGAAGCAACATTCACGGAAGATTTAAAGGACCTGGCAGATAAAACCTTCCATTCAACAGCTATGGATGCTGCAAGGATTGCCAGCCTGGCCAATGCGGGCAGATTGATCCTCGGGCACTTCTCGGCCAGGTTTAAGGAAGTGGAAATATTTGAAAAAGAAGCACAAACGATATTTCCAAATACTGAAACAGCTGTTGAGGGAAAAACATACAAAATAGATCACTAAGAAATGTTATTTTTTACCTTTTCCTTTCGCTCAATAATGACCAACACTATAAAAGATGTGATCCGGCTCTGCTAAAAAAAATCATCTCTTCCCTATAAAAAATTCAGGACTAAAATTTACGAGATATAATTTTTCCACTGATCGTGTAAAAGCTGTATATAGCCATCTGTAATATTCATTATCAAGCATATCCTCAACCAGGTATCCCTGGTCAATGAAAACGGCTTTCCATTGTCCCCCCTGGGCCTTATGACAGGTAACTGCGTAAGAGTATTTAATCTGAAGGGCATTATAATATGGATTATTTTTTATCTTTTCCCAACGGTCACGTTTATTGCTTATTTCTGAATATTCTTCTGCTATGGTATCAAATAGCTGTTTGTTTTGTTCAGATGATAATGATGCCGTCTCAATTGACAATGTATCAGTAATAATCTTACAATCGATTTCAACATCTTCATAATCAATAAAACGGAGGCGTATATCAGCAAAGTGAAATCCATATAATTCTTCATAGCCATAAATATTAACTACTTCTGCAATATCGCCGTTTGCTATGAAATCCAGTTTACCGTCATTATCTTTCCAGTAATAGTTATTTTTTACTACCATAAGCAAATCACCACGGTTCAGTTGTTCCTCCCTGAACAGTATGGAATCCCTTATACCCTTATTGAAAATGTTTGCCCTTTTATTCGAACGGGTCACTACTGTTGTCTCAAATATACCATACTTTTCATAGCAGGAATTAATTTTATCCACAAGATATTCTCCGGTAATCCTTTCCACATCACTGAAAAGATCAATATCCAGTTTAAAGAATCCTTTTTTATGCCGGCTGTTTATCCTTTCCCTTATCTGGGTTGCACAGTGCAGAATGCCGGAGGCAGATGCCTGTCGCACCACATCGGTAAGTATATACTCTTTGACTTTCCTGCCATAGCCTCCGAGCGCGAAGGCATCGAGGGCGGGACTGATATTTATGCCGACCGGCGGAAGCTGGGCTGTATCCCCTGCAATAATAAGCCGGCAGTTAACACCTGAATAAATATATTTGAAAAGATCGTCCAACAGCTTACCACTGCCAAAAATCGAATTCTCCCTGTTTTCATTGGATATCATAGAAGCTTCGTCAATTATAAAGCAGGTATTCTTATGAAGATTCCTGTCAAGGACAAACTTCCCGGATCCGTCAGTTGAAGACTGCTGCCTGTATATTTTTTTATGTATCGTATAAGCAGGCATTCCCGTGTATCCTGCCAGCACCTTGGCAGCTCTCCCGGTAGGGGCAAGTAACACGAAACTCCTCTTCAGTGATGTCAGACTTTTGGTTATGGCGCTTATCATGGTGGTCTTACCGGTTCCGGCAAATCCTTTTATCAAAAATATATCATCCCTGCCGGCAAAGGAAATATACTCTGCCAGTCCGGATATTAAACCCAACTGACAATCAGTTGGAGGAAAAATTAAATTTCTAATTAATAAAGATTTAATATGATTTTTCAACATACTTGCTAAAATAACATTCCTTAAATTAAAGTAATTTATTTTTTTTTATAAATTTGCAGGCAGTCGTTAATAAAAATTAACGAATAAATTGAATGAAGCATGCTATCCACGGCTTTTCGTTTTTTTAAATGGCTGGTTACGTATGTTACAACTAAAAATTTTAATATAAGATGAAACGAGCATGATTTTAATGTTATCCGGGAGGATGATTAAAACTTATGCGAGTTCCATATGATACTTTTAAAAATAATTAATTTTAATCATATGAAAAACTTTTTGCAAATTGTACTTATCATCGTAGCGCTTGGGCTTGCTTATCTGATCTATAAAAGCATTCAGGATCCTATTGACTTTGAAAAAGCCCGTGAGCAGCGTTATGCAGCTACTATCCAGAGATTGAAAGATATAAGAAAGGCCCAGTTGGCATACAAAGATGTATATGGCAAGTTCACCGGAAGCTGGGACACACTTATAGATTTCGTAAAAAACGATTCGGTAAGAAATGTTCGTAAAATCGGGGAATTGACTGACAGTATGATTGAAGCCGGCCTCACAGAAAAAAAGGCGCTGAGACTTGGACTGATAATTCGCGATACCATTAAGGAAAGTGTTATGGATGCAATTTTCGGAGGTTCATTTGACCCGGAAAAACTCAAATATGTCCCTGTTCCAGATACAGTAGCAATATTCGACCTTGGAGCGAATATTATTACTACAGGATCCGGGCTAAAAGTTCCTGTTTTTGAAGCAAAAGCTCATAACAATCTTATACTTAGAGGCCTTGACCGACAGTACGTTATAAATCTTAACGAGACACGCAGGCTGAATGAAAAATATCCCGGGCTTAAAGTGGGATCACTTACAGAGACTGTTAATAATGCCGGAAACTGGGAATAAATCTAATGTCTGAATTAATTACAGTCCCGGAATTTAATATAGACAATACTAAGCAATACAGATTATCCATTCAGGTGAGCCTGAATGGATTTTCTTTTTCAATAATTAATCCTGATGAAAATAAATTACTTGCCCTCCACCGGTCTCCTGCAACTATTAGTTCAGAAAATTTTCTGGCCCGGCGGTTTAAAGAGTATATCGATCAAAATGATCTTCTGACAGCAGATTACGCTGAAACCAGTATAATATTCCATACAGGGAAATTTACACTCGTTCCGGAAGAAATTTACTGTAAAGAGAAACAGGCTGATATCCTGCAACTTCTGTTCGGAAAACAAATAATCAATAACAGCGCAGTCAGGGACTATCCGGAAAATATGTCTTCTCATCTGATATACGCTGTTCCAAATGATCTTGAAAAGGTATTTAATAATACTTTCCAGGATTTTTCTTTAAATCATACATTGACAGTGCTTAATAATAAAATTCAGGCCGGTCAGGAAAAAGAAGAAGATACCCTGCTACTGTATTTTGAAAAAAAATCTTTCTCCCTGATGCTTTATTCAGGCGGACAACTGCTTTTGGCCACAAACTTTAACTATAATCATGAAAATGATATTGTATTCTATATTACATCAGTACTGAAAAACCAGGCTTCCGCCAATAAAAATACCAAACTGCTGGTAAGCGGAGATATTGATACGCATGAACCAGCATATAAAACTCTTGATGAATATTTTAATATCTCTCCATTTTACCCTGCTATAAATTATAATACGGAGGTTTTTCAGGAATCTCCGCATCGTTACATTACACTCTGCCATACATGCGCATTATAGGGGGTAAATACAAAGGCAGAATATTCAGGCCGGACAAAAAATTTTCAGCCAGGCCGACAACAGATCTGGCTAAAGAGGCTCTTTTTAATATACTTACAAACAGGTATGACCTTAAAGGGATTAAAGTCCTTGATCTTTTTGCCGGCACAGGCAGTATTGGATATGAATTTGCAAGTCGCGGAGCAGCCGGTGTAACCTTCGTGGAAAAAAATATTTCCCACATAAAATTTATAAAAAAGGTTATCCACAACCTGAAAATTGAAAATTCAACAATTTTTCATGAGGATGTATTCAGATTCCTGAAAAAATGCAAGTTTAAATATGATATTATATTTTGTGATCCGCCATTTGACCTGCCCCGGCTCGATGAAATCCCCGAAGCTGTTTTTAAATCGGAAACCCTTGGCGCAAGCGGGTTATTAATTATCGAACATTCAAAAAGCCATAACTTCGAAAATAATCCCAATTTCCGGGAGTTAAGAAACTATGGCAAAGTGAATTTCAGTTTCTTTGTTAATAATCTCATTCAAAATCCAGTTTAAACCTGTCTTTTAGCAGATCCAGCTTAGGATTCATTTTCAGCATCTCCTGGTATTTTTCTAAATCGGTATATATAATACTGTTCTTTTCTGTTTCGCTCAGCCTGGTTATTAAATGTATTTTCGAATTTCTCAGCTCGCGGCGAAGCCAGGATACGATTTCCGGTTTAACGCTGTTTATAAGATCTTTCTGTACCGTATTATCGATATCTATAACAATTTTGCAGTCATTTTCAAGAGTTGGTTTTTTTGATAATGTTGACTGCAGATTCGGCCTGTCATTGTATAGTTTGAGCAAACTCTCCCATTTCATAAAGAGTTCTTCTTCGGAAAAATCTTCACATTCATTCAGATTTGTATAAATATCATGTTGCTCCTTCTCAGATAGCTTATCATTATCCAGCTTTCCGGCCAGGGCATCTTTTATGGAAGGGCCGCTGATCTCACCTGACAGCCGCCTGAGCTTTTTATTTGCAGGTGCTTCTTTTTCAGTAGGGCCGGAGTCTGCTTTAACTCTCCTTTTTTCAGGCTTTTCCTGTGAAAAAATATTCAGAAGGATATCTGAGGGTTGGGAAGCGTCAGCTATTTTTTTTTTTGAGTCAGCTGTCCGATTTTAATTAATGCCAGTTCGACAAGAAGCCGTTTATTCTGGTTAATTTTATATTGCACATCACATTCATTACTTATCTCCAGGGCATTAACCAGGAAATCCCTTTCACAGCCATTGGACTGCACCTTGTACCGGTCTCTTATATCGCCGCCTACTTCAAGAAGTTGCAATGTTACCGGATCCTTACAGACTAAAAGATTGCGAAGATGGCTGCTCAAACCGTTTATAAAATGATGGCCGTCAAAACCATGATGAAGTATTTCATCAAAGATCATAAGTGATTCCGGTATTTCATTTTTTAAAAAATGTTCTATCAATCTGAAATAGTAGTCATAGTCCAACACATTCAGATTAGTAATAACCTCCTGGTAAGTAATATTCTTCCCCGAAAAACTTACAATCTGGTCGAAAATGGAAAGAGCATCCCGCATAGCTCCGTCAGCCTTTTGTGCAATAATGTTCAGTGCTTCATTCTCAGCCGTAATACCTTCGCTTTTTGCAACAAATTGCAGATGATCTGCTATGTCAGATACACTAATACGGTTAAAATCAAATATCTGGCATCTGGATAAGATAGTCGGTATGATTTTGTGCTTTTCAGTGGTTGCAAGAATAAATATGGCATGCCGCGGGGGTTCCTCCAGTGTTTTGAGAAAAGCATTAAACGCTTGTGAAGAAAGCATATGAACCTCATCAATGATATATACACTGTACTTCCCGATCTGTGGCGGAATGCGCACCTGGTCTATAAGTGTCCTTATATCATCTACGGAATTGTTTGAAGCAGCATCCAGTTCATGAATATTAAAAGAGCGGTTTGTATTAAATGCTTTACATGACTCACACTGGTTGCAGGCTTCTGCTTCGGGAGAGAGATTGGAACAATTGATGGTTTTTGCAAAAATACGCGCACAAGTGGTTTTCCCTACCCCTCTTGGTCCGCAAAACAAATAAGCATGAGCCAGCTGGTCATTCTTTATAGCATTTTTCAGGGTCCTGGTAATTGACGACTGCGCAACAACCGTATCAAAAGAATCCGGCCGGTATTTCCGTGCTGAAACAATAAAATTTTCCATCTATCCTTTAAATCTTTCAATGTAGCTCAAAGATAAAAAATTCTGCCTTTTAAGACGGCAAAACTTATCAACATCCCTTAATAAAAGTTTTAATCCCTGATAACTGCATAAATCCGGCCAATTAAAGTTAACGATCCTGTACCCACGGTAAAGCTCATTATCAATAGGTAAATCCAAAGGATTAAGCCTGTGGCCATTTTTATCAATCTTTATAATTCATAGCTCTCCGTAAGCTGCCTTATAGGCCTGCAAAGCCCGTTCACGTCCAAATTTATGATCCACCACGGGGTCCGGGTATTTATTTGTACCATATTCAGGTACCCACTTCATAATATACTCTTTTTGCGGGTCAAATTTTTTTTGTTGCGTTTCAGGATTGAATATTCTGAAAAAGGGAGCTGCATCACACCCGGTTCCGGCCGCCCACTGCCAGTTGCCATTGTTGGAAGCCAGTTCAAAATCAAGAAGCTTCTCTGCAAAATAAGCTTCTCCCCATCTCCAGTCAATTAGCATTTGCTTTGACAGCAAACCTGCAGTTATCATCCGTACCCGGTTATGCATAAATCCGGTCTGGTTTAATTCACGCATTCCTGCATCTACTATCGGATAGCCTGTCTGCCCATGGCACCATCTCTCAAACTCCTCTTCATTATTCCGCCACCTGATAAATCTGTATTTTGCTTTAAAAGGATTATCAACAACATGAGGAAAATGAAATAAAACGGATATATAAAAATCACGCCATATAAGCTGGTTCAGGAATACTTCCGAGAGCTCTGCCGCCTTAACGGCCAGTTCACGAATGCTTATAGTCCCGAAACGAAGGTGGATACCAAGCCGGGAGGTACTGCGGGATGAAGGGAAGTTCCTTGTTTCAGCGTAATTGGAAATAATGTCAACGGGAATTTCCTCAGAAGGTATATTTACATTACTTTTTATAAATCCTATCTTCCTAAGATCAGGCATAGATAAAGGCCCGGTTTTAATCATCCCGTCAAGCAGCATTTCAGAAGCGAACATTTTGATATTATCCCTTCTCAAAGCCGCTTTCCATTTCTTACTGTAAGGTGTGAACACAGAATATGGTTCATTGTTATCCCTGACGATTTCATTCGCTGCATAAATGACATGATCTTTATACAACAGGAGATATGCACCTTTACTATTCAAAAATTCTTTTATCCCGTTATCTCTTTTTATGCTGTATGGTTCATAATCCTCATTAGCATAAACCCTCACAACATTGTAATCCTCCATCAATTTCCGGAAAGCTTCCGGCGGGGATGAATAAAAAATTTGTAAAGTACTTCCCCTTTCTTCCAGTTTGTTCTTAATTTCTTCTATCCGGGAATAAATAAATGAGACACGGGCATCATCCCTTGCACTCAGTTTTTTGAGGATATTAGTATCAAATATAAAAACACCCAATACCGGCAATCCGGACTGTAATGCCATATATAATCCATGGTTATCATTCAGGCGCAGATCACGCCGGAACCAAAATATAACCAACTCGTTTTTTCCTGAAAGAGCGCTTCCCATTTTTATTCAAGTATGATTTTTTATTTCTTTGCATGCTAATTTATCATTAATATTACAGTCCGATGACATTTTTTCATAACTGTCCTGATCTGATAACCGGCATTTGCATATATAAAATAAATAAACCGGATTTTGTCATATTCATTTAAAATAAACATTAATAATAACATAATACCGAAAAATCTAAAATAAAAATTTTATCTCATTAATGTAAATAATTATAAAATTTTAATCGAATGAATAAAGGATTTGCAAGCGACAATAATTCAGGCGTCCATCCCTCTGTTTTAAGAGCTGTGGAAGATGCTAACAACGGACATGTACCGGGATACGGAAATGATCCTTATACCAAAGAAGCCATTAACCTGTTCAGGGAGCAATTTGGATTCGACACCGAAGTTTTTTTTGTCTTTAACGGGACAGGGGCCAATGTAGTGGGACTTTCAAGCATCACAAACAGCTTTAATTCCATTATCTGTGCTGAAACGGCACATATTGAAGAAGATGAATGCGGGGCGCCTGAAAAATTTACAGGATGCAAATTGCTCGCTGTAAAGACAAATAATGGTAAATTAACACCACAGCTTGTCAGTGAACATCTGAAAGGGTTTAATTTTGAACATCACTCACAGCCGGGAGTAATTTCCATTTCCCAGGCAACGGAACTGGGAACGGTATATAAGTCCTCTGAGATTGAGGCGCTGGCAGATCTGGCTCATAGCAATAACATGTTACTGCATATGGATGGCGCAAGAATAGCAAATGCAGCAGTGTCACTTGATCTCAGTTTTAAGGAATTTACAAAAGACTCCGGAGTAGATGTCCTTTCATTTGGGGGAACCAAGAATGGAATGATGATGGGGGAAGCAGTACTGTTCTTTAATCCCGCTCATGCCAAAAACACCAAATATATCCGGAAACAAAGCATGCAGCTTTATTCCAAGATGCGTTTCACCGGAGCGCAATTTACAGCCTATTTCGAAAAGAAGTTATGGAAAGAGTCAGCCGAACACTCCAATAAAATGGCAAAACTTCTGGAAGATGAGGTTTCTGCAATCCCTGATATTACAATTCTTCAGCCTGTCGAGGCAAATGGAGTATTTGCAAGGATTCCCCGGAGGATCATCAAACCTTTACAGGAACATTACTATTTTTACGTATGGAATGAGGAAAAATCCGAGGTACGGTGGATGACCTCATTTGATACTACTGAAAGAGAAATATATAAGTTCGTTCAACTGATAAAAACATTGGTAACGGACAAAAATTTAAAGGAATAAATAGTTACCAGGCCATATGCCCATATTCAGATACTATCCGAGTAATCCCCGCAAACTGGATCCCGGCATGGAAAAACGTATATTCATCCATAGCCTGATCATTCCGGCTGCCTTTGTTTTGGTATTCTGGATAGTGGAAATAGCAAAACAGGTTACCAATGCAAGACTGGTAAAGTTTGGAATTTATCCGTTACATCTTAAAGGCTTGTCCGGCATCCTTTTCTCACCTTTTATACATTCGGGCTACAACCATCTTATTTCAAACTCCCTGCCTTTCTTTATCCTTCTGTTTGCATTGATCTATTATTACCGGAGAATTTCATACCGGATTTTCTTCCAGCTTTATCTGCTGGCAGGCTTGTGTGTGTGGGTTGCAGGACGGGAAGCATGGCATGTGGGGGCAAGCGGACTAATATATGCAATGGCATCATTTCACTTTGTGAGCGGTATAATACGTAGTGATGTCAGACTGCTTACCTTGTCGGTCATGGTTGTTTTCCTGTATGGCGGAATGATCTGGGGATTATTACCTGTTGATCCCCAAATCTCATGGGAAGGCCATCTCTGGGGAACGGTTTCAGGAGTTATTCTGGCATTTTATTACAGAAAATATATAATAAGAAGAGATAAATTTGAATGGGAAGAAGAAGAGGAAGAAGAACCTGGTAATCCGGATGGAGACAACAGGGACACAGGAAATGGCCATTCTGATATCAATTCACATTCAGGTTTTTCAAATAATGATAATATAAGCCACACACATCAGTTCTAAACTTTGTTTTATAAGAAAATAGCACATTACAACAATGATTAATGAAAAAGTGCTATTTTTGCCTCAAAAATACGAAGTTCATTAAAGCATGATAAGCAGAAGGATTATCCGTACCAAGGTGTTGCAGGTATTGTACGCCTATTATTCTTCGACTGAAAGATCACTCAGCAAAGCTGAGAAAGAGCTTTTTTTCGGTATTACTAAAACTTATGATCTGTACCATCTTTTATTTACACTGGTAATTGAAATTGCGGATTATGCCGGAGACCGTATAGAGTTAAGAAAAAACAAACACCAGCCAACTCCTGAAGATTTAAATCCCAATACAAAATTTGTTAATAATCAGATGATTCAGAAACTGCGTGAAAACAGGCAGTTAAATTCTTATATCAATTATAAAAAACTCACATGGGGCAATCATCCGGAGCTGATAAAAGAACTCTATAAATTACTTACCGGCTCTGACATCTATAAAAATTACATGGAGAGTGATTCCTCCTCATTTGCTGAAGACAAAAGTTTTGTGGATCTGATCTTCAATGAAATTATCCTGGTGTCCGAATACCTGTATGAAGTACTTGAAGAACAAAGCATATATTGGAACGATGACATAGACTTTGCTATTAGCATGATCTCCAAAACACTTAAAAAATTTTCAAAAACATCAGATTCAAGTCAGAAACTGTTGCCACTCTTTAAAGATGAGGAAGATCGTGATTTTGCCAAAGAGTTGTTGCGTAAATCCATAATAAATCATGATGAACTAAGGGAACTCATAAAAGTCCACTCACGTAACTGGGATTTGGAAAGAATAGCGTTTATGGATATACTGATCATGCAGCTTGCCCTGACTGAATTTCTCTATTTCCCCTCTATACCCACCAAAGTGTCATTGAATGAATATATTGAACTGTCGAAATATTACAGTACAGAAAAAAGCCGGAACTTTATAAACGGTATTTTAGATAAAGCCCTCAAAGATTTGAAAAATAATGGTAAAATAAACAAGTCGGGACGCGGCCTGATCGGGGAGCTTTAGCAAACGATTAATTCTTTATTATTAATATTTTATGTCATTTTATATTAGCTGTGAATAAAGTTATTAAAAACCAAAACATTTATCTATTTTTGTTAATATTAAAAATTTATTATAATGATTGACAATCTATTAATGATGCAACCTGAAGGACAGGACGCGAATCCGCTGATGAGTTTTCTGCCGTTACTGCTTATTGTAGTAATTTTTTATTTTTTCATGATACGGCCTCAAATGAAGCGCCAGAAAGAAATCCGGCAATTCCGCTCAAATCTTTCAAAAGGTGATAAAGTAGTAACTACCGGAGGAATTTACGGCCGCATTATTGAAGTAAAGGAGACAACTGTAATTTTGGAAATATCAAAGGATGTGCAGATAAAGGTTGATAAAAACGGTATTATCAAGGACATGTCTGATGCGCCTCAGCAAAGGTGACAGCAAATATCTTTCCGGGAATTAAACATTAAACCGGAAGTGCATTATATCACCGTCCCGGACAATATAATCCTTCCCCTCAATGACGATTCTGCCTGCATCCCGGCATGCATGCTCTGAACGATACTTTATATAATCCTCATATTTAATCACTTCTGCCCGGATAAATCCCCGTTCAAAATCCGAATGAATAATCCCTGCAGCCTTTGGAGCCTTTGTTCCCTCCACAAAAGTCCATGCACGGGTTTCATCCGGCCCTGTTGTAAAAAATGTATGTAAATTTAACAACCTGTAAGCAGAATGGATCAGTTTATTAACTCCGGGTTCGTCAAGTCCGAGCTCCTCCAGAAATATCTGTTTCTCCTCATAATCTTCCAGTTCAGCGATATCAGCCTCTATGGCAGCGGCTATAACCAGTAATTCACTATCTTCATTCTTAAAAGCATCCCTGATCTCTTCAACAAATTTATTACCCGACTTAGCAGAAGCTTCATCGACATTGCAAACATAAAGAACAGGTTTGTTCGTCAGCAAAAATAATTCCCTGGCAATTTCTGACTCCTTTTCATCCAATTTCAAAGTTCGTGCAGATCTTCCCTGTTCCAGTACTGATCTGTATCTCAACGCCAGGTCATACAATTTTTTCATTTTAGGGTCATTCCCGTGCATCGCCTGTTTTTGCAACTTATCAAGGCGGTTCTCAATAGACTGGAGGTCTTTCATTTGTAATTCGATGTCAACTACCTCCTTATCCCTTACAGGATTAACCGAACCATCAACATGGGCAACATTATCATTTTCAAAACAACGCAAAACATGAATTATAGCATCTGTCTCCCGGATATTTGCCAGGAACTGATTACCCAAACCCTCCCCCTTACTGGCGCCTCTTACCAGTCCCGCAATATCCAGTATCTCCACAGTCGAGGGAATTACTCTTTTCGGCTTATCAATCTCAGCTATATTGATCAGCCGTTCATCCGGCACAGTGATCGTCCCGACATTTGGTTCAATTGTGCAAAAAGGAAAATTTGCCGACTGGGCTTTTGCACTGGAAAGACAATTAAAAAGTGTGGATTTCCCAACATTTGGTAATCCTACAATTCCACATTTCAGGGCCATAATGATAAAATAAAAACTTTGCCGGACAAAGTTAATGCTTTATCTTTGATAAACGAATGAAAATTTTTGAAGGAATATGACGGGAAAGATCGTCCCGGATCCCTTCGGGCTTACTCAGATTTTTTCGTTTCGCCCGGGACAGTATCCGGAACTAAAAATCAAGTCTCGCTGATTTAAACCATTTCCTTTAAAAATAGTCATTGTATTAAACTATGGAGCATGCACAATGATGAAAGCAGACTAGTTGCTGACCTTAAGCAGGAGAGCAAAAAGGAATTTGCTTTTGAAAAATTAGTTAAGCTTTACCAGGAAAGGCTTTATCACCATATCCGCAAAATGGTGATTAATCATGAAGATACCAACGATATACTTCAAAATACCTTTATTAAAGTCTGGAACAGCATTGACAATTTCAGGGAAGAGTCAACTCTCTACACATGGCTTTACCGGATAGCCACAAATGAAACCATCACATTTATAAATTCAAAAAAAAGAAAAAATCTTCTGAACACTGATGATGTTACCGATTATTTAACGGAAAGCCTCAGGACAGATCCATATTTCGAAGGCGGTGAAATTGAAATGAAACTACAGCAGGCAATAATCAGATTACCTGAGAAGCAGCGCATAGTTTTTAATATGAGATATTTCGATGAGATGAAATATGATGATATGTCAAAGATACTTAATACATCCACAGGAGCATTGAAAGCATCTTACCATCATGCAGTCAGGAAAATAGAACAATATATAAAAACCAGTGATTAAACTTTTAAATATATTTAATGTCAAAGAGAAAAAAATGATGAATGAGCTTGAAAAATTAGCGCCGGAATTATCGAAAATAAAAAAGAAAAGTCCCTTCAGGGCTCCGGATAACTATTTCGATACCTTTTATCCGCGGCTAAAGATCAAAATTCATGAAGAATATTCCGGGAAAAGAGCGCCTGTAATCAAATTCCTGAGGCCCGCTCTTCAACTGGCTGCCGGCCTTGCCTTACTGGCAATTTTGATGTATGGGGCCTTTACCTATCTCCTGCCCGGCCGGATTATAAGAATAAAGGATTATGCTGAAGCAACATTAACAGAAGAAGAAAGAATTTCAGCATTAATAGAAAAAATTGATGAAAATTCTTTTTTTACACTTATACAGGAGCCGGCACAGGAAGAGCGCCATGAGAATCAACAGGATAATGAAGAGTTATTAAACTATCTCAGTTATAATGTGTCAGATTATGAGATTTTCTTAGAAACCGATTATTAACAATACCGTTGCGAAAAAAAAATAATTTTAAAATTTTAAACGGCATGATTAAAAAATCTATCAGGAATATGATTAAACTTATGCGAGTTCTATACTATACCTTTAAAAATAATTAATTTTAATTATATGAAAAAAATATTAACAACGATAGCCATTATTGCAATAATTGCAGGGACAAATGCAATTGCTCAAGATAAAGACCACAAAGACAAGTGGGAAAAATACCGTTCGGAAAAAATTGCTTTTCTGACCTCTGCGCTGGAATTAACCCCTGAAGAAGCACAGAATTTCTGGCCGGTTTACAATCAAATGGAACAGGAAAGATGGGAAGCCCAGAGATTACGCCGTGAAATGGGAGGGAAAGTCATGGATGCGGGAAAATCGTTATCTGACAATGAGATAACAAAACTTACAAGGGAATATGCCGGCAGTTTACAAAAAGAGGCTGATATACTTGTAAAATATAATGAAAAATTCCTGAAAATTATTCCCCCTGAAAAAGTCCTGCAATTATATAAATCAGAAAATGAATTCAGGATGCATATGATCAGGAAATACCGTGACAGGCATAAAAACGGACAATAAATCTCATTTAGTTAGAATGAATAGGGAGCAACCATAAAAATAATCTTTGTTATCTGTACATATCAGATTTACAAAGATTTAAACCATTCCTGAAAATACTTCCCAATCCACGGGGTTTCTTTCTTTTCACCCTGCAATGACCCAATCAGGCTCATGATCCAGAAAACGAAAACTATGATTGATAGTATCCAGCCAATTATTGGAATAAAAGACAAAATCAGTCCTATAAGATAGAGACCCAACAACTGCCGGATATAATAACTGGCAAATTCATCCTTTTCGGAACTATTCAGGACAAGGGCAATGATCCAGCCTATCAGGGTGATGTGTGCAACGATTGCTTTTGTTTTACCATCCATTTCAATTAATTTTAATTAGTTCTGTAAATTAAATAAATTATTAATTGTTTAACAAAAATTTTTTTCTATAAAAACGGATTAATAAAAATTTTGTTATCAGATATCATAGTTAAAATTCTTAAGATGATGCCCCATACGGTCACGTTTTGTCCTTAAATATTCGTTATTGTACTTATTTGGAGCGATCTCTATAGGGACGATTTCTGTAACCTCCAGGCCAAATCCTTCTAATCCGACTCTTTTAACAGGATTGTTAGTCAGCAGCCTCATTTTTGTAACCCCGAGGTTTCTCAATATTTGTGCGCCAACTCCATAATCACGCTCATCAGCTTTAAATCCAAGATGAAGATTGGCATCGATAGTATCAAGCCCCTGATCCTGCAATTTATAAGCAGCAATCTTATTCACAAGTCCTATTCCCCTGCCTTCCTGCATCATATATACGATAACGCCCTTCCCTTCCTTCTCAACCATTTCCATAGCCTTATGAAGCTGATCTCCGCATTCACAGCGCAGGGAGCCAAAAATATCTCCTGTCATACAAGAGGAATGAACCCTTACAAGAACAGGTTCACCAGCTTGCCATTTACCTTTTATCAGAGCTACATGTTCCGCCCCGTTTGATTTCTGACGAAAAGGCACTATCCGGAATTTACCGTACCGGGTTGGAAGATTGACCACTTCTCCCCTGTCTATTAAACTTTCATTCTGAAATAAAAAAGAGATAAGATCCTTTATTGTTATTATTTTAAGATTAAATTTTTCCGCAAGCTGAATAAGTTGTGGCAATCTTGCCATGGTACCGTCGTCATTCATAATCTCAACAAGGGCACCTGACGGATATAATCCGGCCAGTCTGGTAAGGTCAACAGCAGCTTCTGTATGTCCGCTTCGGCGCAGGACACCCCTTTCTTTTGCTTTCAAAGGAAAAATATGGCCGGGCCTTGCTAAATCGGATGGTTTTGTTTTGCTGTCAACCAGCATTCTAATAGTAGTTGCCCTGTCCAACGCTGAAATACCTGTAGTGACATAAGGATGAATAGCATCTACAGAGACTGTGAACTGCGTTTCATGAAAAGATGTATTCTGGCCTACCATAAGATCGAGATCCAGCTGTTCACAGCGCTCTTCTGTGAGAGCAACACATATGAGGCCTCTCCCGTGGATGGTCATAAAGTTAATTATTTCGGGAGTCACTAATTCAGAGGCTACAATAAAGTCCCCCTCATTTTCCCTGTCCTCATCATCAACAACAATTACTAATTCTCCGTTTTTTATAGCCGCCACGGCTTCAGGTATTGTATTCAACTTTATACTCATATCACTCATCTTATTATGCCTTCCTGTTATAAAACACCGTAAAATTACAATAAATAATTGATAAAAAAATAAATCATAAAACTGTCTTATGCTCGTTTGGACTTCTCCCAGGAGGCCGGCTGCCTGCCTCTTAAATAACGCCATATCCCTCTAAGTGCAGCGTAATTGATCAATATAAAATAATAAGGTATGAAAAGTAATTTAAACCGTATTTTCCGATTTTCTAAAAAATAACCAACTATAGCCAGCAGATAAATCAATATCTGAATATAAAATATAAAAGAATAAAAGTTAAATTCAGTCAGCCACCCCTCCTGCCACACTATAATCAAGTTCATAATAAACAACAGGAACAATGATAATGGTGCCAATGTCCACCTGAGTACTTTATGGGAAATATATTGCCATGTAAGCATCCCATACCTGAAAGGATTTAAAAGCTTATGAAGCCGGAACAGCGCCTGCATACCCCCGGCAGCGATCCTTACTTTCCGCTTTAACTCTTCCTTGACATTAAGCGATGCTGTCTCCTCTGCAAATGCTTCGGAAGTATAAGCTATCCGGTATCCTTTGCAGGCAATACGCAAAGAAATAATGAAATCATCCAATATAGTATCCGGCTCCACATCCTCAAAAAGCTCATGCCTGATTGCAAACAGTTCACCAACAGCCCCCACTGCAGAATTCAGTTCAGCATCCATCTTTTTCAGCCACGACTCATATCTCCAGTAAATTCCTTCACCTGCAGCTGCTGCATCGTCTGCCTCACTCTCAATAATTCTTTTTTCCCCTGCTACACATCCCGTTTCCGGATCACTGAACTGACGTACTATTTCACGAACCGCATTTTTATTCATCAAAGTGTTTGTATCGGAAAAAATGACGATTGGCGCTTTAACAAACTGCATCCCCCTGTTCATTGCATGCATTTTGCCCCTTCTCTCGGGGAGATGATGAACCTCCATGTTAGCATACTGCCTTAATAAATCCGGCGTACCATCATCAGAGCCGTCGGTGATCCATAAATAACGAATTTTTTCACGGGGGTAATCGAGTTGTAATAAATTATTTATTTTTTGTTCAATATAATCCTTTTCGTTATAGGCAGTAACAAAAAGGCATACATCCGGCTCATAATCCACGGGTATCTTTGGTTTCCGGGGCAGGCAAAAACGCTTAAACAGGTTAAGAAAAAATAAAATCAAAGCATAACCAACATAGGTGTAGATTAAAACAGAAAAAAATATCCAGAAAATAATTTTGAAAATCATTCTGTATGCTTTTTATAAAAACCTGCCAGGCCTCCTGCTAACGACAAATTATCAAATTTTTGCTGAATATACTCAATGGCATTGGCACTAATCATTTTAAAAAGGTCCTGATCAGTAATCAATCGCTCTATTTCATCTAAAAACTCCTTTTCATTATCAGCAATCAGGATATTTTTGCCGGAAATAGTTGATATCCCTTCCGTACCGATTGGGGTAGTAACTATAGGCTTACCCAGAGCCATGCCCTCAATAATCTTTATTCGCATTCCACTGCCGGAAAAAAGAGGCACGATCATAATCGATTTAGAATTCATGAAATCATAGGCATCAGCTATCTCTCCCATATAAACTATATTGGGAGCATTAAATCTCCTGACAAGCCAGTCAGGAGCGCTCCTCCCCGCAATATAAAACTTAATTGACGGGAATTTCTTATGAATTTGAGGCCAGCATCTGTCTAAGAACCAGACAAGCCCCTCCTGATTAGGGCCCCATTCCAGCGAACCAATATGAAACAGCGAAGGATGTTCCAGTTTTTTTGAATGAGGGACAAGAACTTTGGTATCTATCCCGGTAGGAGAAACATAAACCGGTTTTTTATTCCCCATCTGGTTAAGTATAATACCATCACGTTCAGTGATTGGCACAAGTAAGTCGTAACTATTCAAAAAACCTTTTTCGAAAGATCGTATCCTTTTAGCCAATATCTTTATATATAATTTTTTTAGCCCTTTAGATAAATCAGCTGTACGCTCCCATATTTCATTCTCAATGTTATGCGCCCTATATACGATTTTCGCATCAGAATATTTACGAATAACCGGTATATACGGACAAACATATAATCCTTCCAGCTGAACAATATCGAACTGTTTTTCCTGCAATATTTTTTTTAACTCCTGTGCAAATGGCCTGGAAATGAATCTTACCGCATTATATGGTTTCCCCGAAAAAAACAGGTTAATAAAAGCACAGAAAGCAGAAGTACGGGCAGGCACATCAACAAGCCTGAACTCCCCCCAATCCTTTACTGATTCGGGTATATCAGCATAATCAATATGATGTTTGGCCGTATTCATGGACAATACGGTCACTTTATGCCCGAGCATTGCAAAACCCCTTGTAAGATTCATACAGGCTATGGCGCCCCCGTCTTTAGTTGGATAAGGAACTTTATTTGTAACCTGTAAAATCTTCATATTCTTCTTTTTAACTTAGAAAAAATCTTTTCAATTCCCAACTTATCCAAAAGTTTGCTATATGTCTCTGCGCTCATAAGCGCGGCATCTGCTGCAGCCTTATATGCCAGCCACAGTCCTATTGGCAGGAAAATAAATGAGGAAAACCACATTCCGGCAAACATAGCCCATACATCCTCGCGTGCAGATTTTTCACCGGTCATGGAAATTATATAATAAGCAATAAACAGAAGAATGGAGACTACGACCGGCATTCCCAGTCCCCCTTTTCTTATAATAGCACCTAAAGGTGCACCGATAAAAAAGAAAATCAGTACGGCAATGGAAAGTGTGTATTTCCGGTGTCTTTCCATAGTATATTTATTAAGCAATTTCTTCCTGTTATATAACTGGTCATCATGAAGATTAATAGTTTGTACGTTATTTCGTGCTTCATTCAATGCAGCCTCCGTTATTTCCGCTTTAACCCATCTGTCCTGCTTCTCAAAATATTCCATTACATTAAATATGGAATCAGCTTTTATATCCACTTGACGTTTCAATGAATCATGCCTGGCCATATGGTTATAAATATTCTGAGTAACAGGGGAATTGATCCTTACCTGAAATATAAAATCTTTCAACCGTTTATAATAATCACCCCCCAGTGAATCTTCCATGAATTTCAGCTGTTTGATATCCAGCATCCGGTAGGTATTCCTGAAAATATTTTCATCGCGCCTGTTGAACTCAAATCCGCTTACCCGTACACGGATAGTCTCTTCCTTAAATTTATCCCGGCGAAAAGGGTAATTTTTCCCTGACCTGCGGTCTGTCCTTGAAGTTTTTTCTTCTGAATAGTTGATCCCGTTATAGAGGTTCAGCACCATATATTTTTTATCCTCCGTGATTCTCAAAAACCCTGAGTCAGCCACAGTAACACTTTCGTTGGTCTTATTGTCAGTGTGTTCATAGATCAAAAGGTCCTTTAACATATTGGTCCTTTTATCTTTACTCCCGACTCGTATGCTGTATCCGTCCATTTCATTAGTGAATACACCTTCCTGTAATACAAGTTCAGGGCGCTGCTGTTTCACACTCCAGAGCAGTGTTGTAAATCGCAGATTAGTATTGGGAAGTATATAATTTGAAAAATAAAAAGCTATAACGGTCACTAACAAAGCAATAAAAAAAAGTGGTTTCATTATACGGATAAGTGAGATTCCGGAGGACTTCATCGCAACAAGCTCATAATTTTCTCCAAGAGCCCCAAAGGCCATTATCGAGGCAAGAAGCATAGCAAGAGGAAAGGCGTAAGGAAGGACGCCAAATGACGCATAAAACAACATCTCTCCCAAGACGTTAAAATCCAAACCCTTACCAACCATGTCATCTACGTATTTCCATAAAAACTGCATGAGTAATACGAAAACGACAATGAAAAAGGTCATAAAAAACGGCCCCAGAAAAGTTTTAATAATATACCAGTCTAACCTTTTCATTTACCAGGAATTACCATTACTTAAAGATAAAACATGAAATAACTGTTACAGATATATTTATTCTTTTTTGTTAGTTTCATAAACAGAACTTACCTGCTCCATATTCTAATAATTATCTTCCGGGAAATCAGGAGATTCGTCGCTACAAAACCAATATTATACCCCATCATGATTCCCTTGTTTATGTTGCTGCATTCCCCCTCACAAATCTATATTACAACAAGGTTTACAAAGCTATATTATTATTTTTAGAATTTATATGGCTTGAAAATATTTTCAAGGCCCTTTAACAAACATTTCATATGATTAAAATTAATTAATTTCAAAGGCATCATATGGAACTCGAATAAGTTGCCATCATACCACCGGGTGTTTTACACTATGCCCGTATTATTATTTGTTAAATATTTATGAATTAAATAACTAAAGTGATGTTATAATTAAATTCTGCGGGGTGCATTAATAGCGGAAAACACAATAAAAAATTTTGAAAGCGCACCTATGCCAATCTGAAACGAGTAATGTATTATCGTTCACACAGGTTGAACATTATAAATGACGAGTTTCATCTAATAACTTTAAAAGAAACAATTATAATGAAGATTAACAGATTTTAATTTTAAATTTTCAGGTGTAATGTAATGAAATTAACATTTTCAATAATGAGGTGTATCGGATATTAATTTTTGATATTCCTGTGTAAGTAAAAATTTATAAGATCAGGAACCAAGAATATGTTTAAGGTCTGCTATCTGGGTATTCCAAAGATCTTCCGTCTCTTCCTTTTCATCCTCATCCACGAAATCATGAACTATAAGCGATACATCGCCCGTCAGTTCATCCTGGGAAATTTTGAACTCGAAATATGAATCCCCTTCATCAAGCCAGTTAAAGCGTACAATCTTATTTTCCCTTCGGAGAGACATTTCCGCTGTTTGACTGGATCCTTCCCACGAAAAAGTAAAATGTTTGCCCTGAACCCTGACATCATCGGCAAACCATTCGGCAAGTCCTGATGCCGTGCTCAACCTGTTAAACAAAACCTTGGGGGAACAATTGATAATATATTCCAGTTGTATTTTTACTTTGTTTGCCATGTTAAGACGTTTTTTGGCAATATAGCTATTCTGACTATAAGAAGCAACAGGAATTTGATACAGAAAAGAATTTTTATAAATAATTTATATGCTACATTTTTAAAAAAATATCTTATAAATTATATTTCAATCATTTATGGATACTTTAAAATTGATTTTTTCTTACTGCAATAAAAATTTATTTTCACAATTAAAAAATTAACTCAACAAAATATGGGCTCTTGCGATTTTTTCATAAAGTTAAGACATAGGCATTGTTACGAAATAACCTGAACATTTAGGCTTGTTCTTTTTGCTTTTTACTGCATTGAAATTTTTCGCCATATCATTGAGCAGCCGCTTATACTAGCGTGGAAACGGAGGTTCTCCCTGAATACTTTCGACGATCGCTTCAATCTTTTCAAGACGGGAATTAAGCAGGTAATTCGCTTCCGAGATCTTTTTATCGTTCAAAGCAGACGGACTCCCAAACATCAAATCCTCTCCGGCACCTGTTTTGGGAAATGCAATCACTTCACGGATTGACGATTTCTTTTCAAGTATCATGATCAGTCTGTCGATACCCCAGGCAATACCCCCGTGCGGAGGAGCCCCGTACTGAAAAGCATCAAGCATATGTCCCACACTTTTTCTCATGGCTTCGCGATTATACCCCATATTCCTGTATGTAGCCTCAAGAATTTCAGTTTTATGGGCGCGAACTGAACCGCCGCCGATCTCATACCCGTTTAAAACAAGATCATATTGCTGTGAAAGGATACTACCTATATTCCTTCCTTCAAGATGATCATGGATATATTCTTTCTTTGGCATTGAAAAAGGGTTATGGGAGAATGTCCATCCGCCATCATCAGTACTTTCAAAAAGAGGAAAATCAATTATCCATGCCGGGTGAAGCTCATTTGCCCTGATCAGGCCAAGCATTCTGCCCAATTCCTGCCGCACCTGGTCAAGTGCCCTGTTAGCAGTTTTATGATCAGCCGCCGAGAAAAATACAATATCTCCCGGAACAGCATTGACCTTCCGGATGATCTTAGCGGCAATATCCTCTCCCAGGTATTTAATTATAGGCGACTGTAGATCATTTTCATTTACAATTATATATGCTAGTCCGCCCAGTCCGTTTTTCTGTGCTATCGAAGTCAGATACTCGATTTGCCCCTTTGATAGCCGTTTTTCCGATAAATCGCCCCCCACCTTTATACATTTCACTATGCCGCCCTCATCAATGGATCTTGTGAACACCTGGAAAGATGTTTCCTTAACAATACCGGTTATATCTTCCATCTCAAGACCAAAACGCAGGTCGGGCCGGTCGGTGCCATACTTTTCCATTGCCTCTGAATACTTCAGGATCCTGAATGGAAAAAGCTTCCATTTTTTACTGTAGATCTTTTTGACAATCTCATTAAACAGGTAAGAGTTGACATCAATAATATCCTTCATTCCCACATACGCCATTTCAATATCCAGCTGTGTAAATTCCGGCTGTCTGTCACCCCTCGAATCCTCATCCCTGAAGCAGCGGGCAATCTGAAAATATTTATCAAATCCCCCGACCATCAACATTTGTTTAAACTGTTGCGGCGCCTGGGGCAATGTGTAAAATTTCCCGGGGAATTTCCGGCTCGGGACTATAAATTCCCTTGCTCCCTCGTCTGTGCCGGAGCTCAGGATTGGCGTTTCAATCTCAATGAAATCCTTCCGGTCAAGGATATCCCTGATTAACTTAATGACTTTATGACGGTTTACAATAGTTTTTCTTACAGATGCATTTCGTAAATCCAGGTATTTATATTTGAATCGAATACTCTCTGAGGACTTTGAAGCTCTTCTGATCTCAAAAGGCAAAGGGTTTGCCGGATTTAATATTTCCAGCTCCTTTGTATCCAGCTCAATTGTGCCTGTCCGCAGACCCGGATTATAATCATCCTCACTCCGATAAATAATCTGACCTGTTACCATGATTACCGATTCATCACTTATTTTGGCCAGGTTATCCAGATCAAAAAAGTTCTCCCTGTTTAACCTCACCTGGAAAATCTCATAACATGGATCCCTCAGATCAATAAAAACAAGCTCTCCATGGTCACGTACACTTGAAACCCAGCCTGCGAGGGTTACTGTTTCCGATAAATTATCTGTCGAAAGCTCAGATATATAATGTGTTCTGTACTTGTCCCTTACAACAATTCTTTCAGCCTTGGGAAGTCCTGCAGTATCTGCCCGTGTTCCACGGATAATTGTTTTACTTCCGGCTTCACCGGCAGCGATAATATTTACATTAAAACCATTAACAGATAATTTCCTGATGATCTTATCGCGGATGATCTTCCCGGAAGCCCCGTTCCCTATGCCAGACAAAACCTTGCCGACCAGTATGCCGGCCTTGTTTTTATTTCCGGCTTTAATATCACTTGCTATTTCAGGGTATTCTTTAATCACTTTTTCTATATAAGATTCAATCTTTTCCTCACTTACAGAATTCTCTTCCAGCCAGACCCTGTAATCGAAATATTTATCGTCCAGGAGCTGCCGGACTGCATTCTGAAAAAGTGATAACGGTATCTTATCTTCTTTAAGGAATAAGAAAATTTCAGAGAAACCACTTATATTAGCTATTTTCTCATACTCTTCCGGTTTCAGATTGTTTGTCAGTGTTTTGGCAACAAACTGCGGGTCACCGACTGTTTCATTAATGTTCAAAAAGACTTTTGACCTTAAAGGATCAGAAGTGAAGAACTTAGCATCACGGGGAAGTACGCCGCCTTCAATTAATATTGTTTCCACAGAGAAAGGCAGCAGGCTTCTTTCCACAACTATTTCCTCTATTGCGGCTTTAATATTGATCATTGGAATATCCGGCTCCTGTGCAAACCTGTAATCCGCTGCAAACTCTTTCCTCCGCATAGTCCTTGTCTCCTTAAGGTCGGCATCAAACAAAACTGTTGTCTGGTCAGGCCTCGGACTTCCATGTTCAATATAATAATCCAGTTGCTTTGTAACCTCCTCAACAATAGCCTCCATCGTGAACCTGAATGAGTTAAGGTTTTTAATTTCAGCACGAGGATTCAATTCGTTTGTCCTTTTTTTCCTGAGAGAAACACTGACATCCGACTTGAACTCACCTTTTTCCGGGTTTGCTTCCGATATCCCGAGATTCTGAACTATACGCTGAAGATACTGTGCATAGACTGAAGCATCTTCTATCCCATGGATACAGGGTTTGGTTACAACCTCGATCAAAGGCACACCCGCTTTATTGAAATCGACCAGCGTAATATTCCGCTCATGCACCAGTTTTGCAGCATCCTCCTCAATATGTACCTGCTCAAGCTCAACGGAAAAAGATGTTCCGTCATTCCTGTAGCACTCAACTCTGCCGTCGGTTATGACAGGCTTATGAAACTGTGTAATCTGAAAATTCTTAGGCAGGTCAGGATACTCATAATGCTTCCTGTCCCAGTGTATGATCTCATTCTTCATACTGGAATTAACCGCCTTCCCGAAATAGATCGCCTTACGGACAGCCTCCTTGTTAATAGCTGGCAGGACACCCATCTGGCCCGTGCAAACAGGACATATATTACTGTTCGGAAATTCGCTCTCTTCATTTGCACATGAACAAAATAATTTTGTCATGGTGTTCAGCCTGATGTGCGTCTCCAGGCCAATCACAATTTCGAACCCAAGTTTATCTAATTTATCTGCTATTATATTCAATTCCATCACACAATCTCCGTTAAGAATTTTGCAAACTTTAAGATTAACCCCTCCTGATTTTTCGAAGCCGTAATTTGAATGCCTGTCCGGGTACCGACCGGTGCAGATAAGGTCGGTAATCCGCCAAGACTGAATCCCACTGTATAGACATCCGACAGATACATCTCAAGAGGATTTTGCAGACTGCTTCCAATCTTCGGAGGAGCGCCAGGAGACACCGGGGAAAGAATTAAATCCGTCTCCTGGAAATCCCTCTCGAAACTACCGGTGATCCTGTCTCTCAGATTTCTTGCCTTAAGATAAATCTCCTCCGAATGGCCATAAGACAATACCTGGTTGCCACCGACAATTCTTCTCTTAGTCTCTTCTGTAAAGTTGACAGACCTGGTTGTGGCATAACCCTCCTTCAGAGTTTCAGCTGTAATTCTCTCCCCATAATTCATCCCGTCCAATCGTGCCAGGTTAGAGGCAGTTTCCGCCATGGCAAGGATATAGTATGTTGACACAAGAATATCAGTATCGAAGAAATCCAGTTTTTTAACCTCGATATTATTTTGTTTCAGTCTGTCAATAAGAGCCAGGAAATCTTCCTTGATCGCCGGATCAAGACTGTCATTTTCAATAAAATTTTTATAGTACCCGACTTTAAAATTATTAACAGGGAATTTTTCAAGAAAAATATCCACCGGTATATCAGAGGATTCAATTGTAGTCTGATCATGATAATCCTTTCCGCTCATTATATTCAATAAGATCCGGATATCCTCCAGGCTTTTCGATAACGGCCCGACACAATCCGTTGAAGAAGCATAAGCCATCAGTCCGTACCTTGAGATCCTCCCATATGTCGGTTTTAATCCGTAAACCCCGTTATATCCTGCCGGCTGTCTTATAGACCCGCCAGTATCACCTCCAATTGAAAAAACCGTATAACCTTTAGCCACATTAACAGCGCTTCCCCCGCTTGATCCGCCTGAAACCCGTTCATCATCCCATACATTTTTCACCGGACCGAAAACAGTGTTTTCATTGCTGCTGCCATGGCCGAAGCTGTCGCAATTCTCTTTTACAACAGGAATCGCTCCCTCATCAATCAACTTTTGAATAGCAGTTGCAGTATAAGGAGAAATATAATTTTTCAGGAAATCAGAGCTTGCAGAAGCATGGCATCCCTGAAGCAAGAACAGGTCTTTCAGTCCGAAGGGAATACCCTCCAGAATACCGAT
>CAZIOB010000075.1:0-3961 GCA_964540755.1 uncultured Prolixibacteraceae bacterium
TCCTCCCCATGTAGCTTTATTGCTCCAGAGGCCTGACTGCACGGCAGTATAATCTGCCAAAAACGTTTGTCCTGATTTCAGGTTGACTTCTTCTTCCCTTACCCGGAGGCAATGAATTGCCGAAGCAGTGTTTCCTGATGAATCTGTAATTTCATAGGTTCTGGTGATGGTGAATGGAATGGTATCGGAGTCCCGTGTCTCGGAAATCAGGTTAAAGCTGTTTTCATCCAGTTGGCAGTTATCCAGAGCAAATCCTCCTTCAGTCATAAAATCATCATAATTTTTCCATGGGGAAGGAACAGATTCATCACTGTATAATTGCATATCCGGGGGAGCAATTAATAACGGAGCCTCATTGTCTGTAACAGTGACATCAAACTGGCATTCACTGTTAACATTGCCTGATTCATCAATGGCTTTGTAAGTGACAGTGGTTGTCCCTACCGGGAAAATATTCTCCGGAAGATGCGATTTTTCCCATAATATATTGCCTGATTCAGTACAATTATCAGTTGCCGAAGGCTCTATCCATGTAACGAAAGCTTCACAAGATCCGGGGGTAGCACTGACAACGATATTTTGAGGACAACCCTCCACTACAGGAGCTACATTATCAATAACCGTAACGATAAAAAAGGTGTCTTCATTAGTATTTCCAAATTCATCTGTTACTGTATATGTGACTTTTGTATTTCCGGGATCGAACAGGCTTCCCGGAGAATGAGATTCTGTCCATGCCAGATCTTCACTGCTACTGCAGTTATCAATTGCTGCCGGGTCAGGCCAATAGACAGTCGAGTTGCATTGCCCGGGTTCTGTATAAGCAACTATATTTTCCGGGAAACTGGTGATACGTGGTACCTGGTTGTCAGATATTACAACTCTGAAAGAACAAGAGGCAATATTTTGCTCCTGATCTTCCAGAGTGTAGGTGATGGTTGTGGTTCCTTCATTAAAAGTATAGTCATTTATCTGGTTGAATCCATAAGCCGGGGAAGCATCCTCAGTAGCGCCTGTCATTTTCCATGTCAGCTTTTGAAGATTATCACCGGAAAAATCGGCATTAAGGTTATCTGTTATATAGCTTGTACATTCATCAATATCGGTATATATGGAAATATCTTCCGGGCAGACAAGATTTAATTTATTTTGACTTGCAGGTTTGACAGATTTTAAGTGTGTCATTAAAGTACTGAAATAATCAGTGGAATTGGGATTCCGTAACTCCTTTCGGATGTGAAACAATGATGAGGAAGAAAATGATTTGCCGGAAATGGAAGCGGGGTTATAAAATGATGTAACTGAAAGGTATTGATCAAAATCATTTTGTTTAGCAATAGAAAGTCTGTTTTTTAATGAATTAATTTCCGACGGGGGGCCATTAATGGGATTAATGTTTCTTTTTTTTGCGATATCTGAGGATAACGGATTGTTATGTTTATCAGGGGTTATAAAATTATGTTGAATATATATATCAGGAGGTTTGTCTGTGCTATTGAAATATTTTTTTCCGGTTATTGTTTTTTTGGCATCAAGAGGCACGGTAAATATCAGTGGAATAATATTTTTAGGGTAATCTGTATCAGAGTTGAATTTTTCTTTTGTGGCATTATTATGCAGACAAATACCATATGCATTAGATTTATCTAATACACCAGAAAATAAGAATAATACCAATAGACAATTCCTAATGACTAATATGTCATTACATTTTTTTACCATTACCATCACCATGACCAAATGTTATGACTCATACATCGCATAACATTTAGATGCAATTTACAGCTTTATTATAAAAAAATAATATTTGCGTCCACTTTTTTTTAACAACAAGAAAAAAATTAATTTTCTTAGATGTTAATGATCTTTTGAAAATTACATATACAAAATAACAAAATAAAAATATGATTTCAAAATATTGAATTTCAAACTTTTGATTGATTACATATTTATTTTTAAATAATGAGCCTCTTTGGCAAATTGGACACTAATGACCTTAAATATATGAATGAATATGGATCATTTAAATGGTTATCAGATTTCTATACAATATTAGAAAATGGGAAATAGCAGATTTAATAGAGCTGTTCAATATTTGATGGCACACTGCTACATTAACAGGCTTATTAAAAATATTTAGCCCTTATATAACTTCTGCCGTAAAAGTCAATATCAAATCCCAGTGTCAATTCATAAGTCCCGTATTGATAAGGGAATATTTCATTGTAAGTAATATCCACTGCAAAACCAAGCCTGAGGTTATTGTCAAAGATCCACTGCGAAACAAAACTCAGAGCATTTGCTGACCTCCACATCAGCCCAAGCCATAATTGTTCACGGATCAGGAAATTAGCTCCGACATCAAACTGAATGGGCAGGTCCCACATTGCCCTGACCATCATATTGGGTTTGAAAACTAAATTATTTAAAGTTATAAACCGGTAAACATAACCTGCGGCAAGATAAAAAGTGCGTATTTCCGAGAGCGAAGAGTAATTATTAATATTTGCTTTGAAATCATTTTTCATCAGTTTGGGGACTGAAAAACTGATATAATAGTCTTCATTATACAGAAAAGCGCCAACACCGAAGTTTGGTAGGAATTTCAGGTCAACATCCTCTGAAAAAGCAGGGTCGTAATAACCGTCGGGATAGAGCTGGTATTCCGTCAGAGGATTTTTATAGTTGTAAAAACCAAATTTCAGTCCGAGCCTGAGACGTGTCTGGGGTGTGAGCGACACTTCGTAAGCATAGTCGCCGAAAACCCCGAATCTTTTCTCCCTTCCGTAATGGTCATTTGTCACGTTAAGCCCGATACCTGTGTATTCACTTTTTAGCGGACTATGAAAGGAAAAGACTTCAGTAAGCGGGGACCGGTTAATGCCTGTCCACTGTTTTCTGACAAGTGATGAGAAGCCTATTTTTTCCCACATGCCGGCATAAGCAGGATTAACAACCTGCATATTGAACATATATTGGGTCAACACAGGTTCCATCTGTCCATATCCTCTTGATGTTACAAGCAGGAAAATGAGGACAGAAAAAAACAATTGTTTAATTCCGTTTCCCATGGTTCCCGGAAAAAAAATTCCAGATTGCAAACTACGAAATTAAAATAAGATAAGCAATAGGTGAGACAAAAGAACAAATTTTTGCCAGATTCAGGATGAACTCCTGAGGGTTACTTTCGGATTATCCCCGTACTCAATTACAGCAATCTCGCCATCGTTAAGTATTGATAACCTGGCAGCTTCAACTACAAGTTCATTTATATAGCTGTTTGCAGGAGTCGCGATTATACCTTTATTATCAACTGATTTTATTATCTCCTGTCTTTTTTTCAGAGAATTTGTCCCGGATAATGAGCTTACCTGTTTTTCAATGGAGTGCGCCATGGTAATGCTTGCCGCAACTGACTCATAGCCATAGCCCACAGGTTTGTCACCTTTGCCCGCCCAGGGCACCAGCCTGAAAAAATCAGGGCTCACATAATTAAAATGTGTGCCTCCCGGTCCTATTCCATCCAGATATGAATATTCCACTCCGCGGAATTGATCGTTATGTTTGAGATGGCCGGATTTGCCATTGCCTTCGAAATACATATGAAGGTTCTGCTCGTTGCTGCCTGCGCCATCATCAGGGTATCCAAGTCCGTCTGTTACCGACAATAAAGCTCCGTTTTCATAACGTACCCTTCCGTTTGCCCACATATAACCGGTATTTCCATTTGGAAATTTACCCTTAATCCCTGAAACCGTTACTTCAACAGGTTTTAACCCGGTGATAAAATATACCAGGTCAACGTAATGGCATCCGACATATACAAAAGGATCGGTTTTATCCCATGTAAACCAGTTCTGGAAATTTGATGACCTGTAAGAATATGGCTCTATCATTTTAGCTTCCCCTATTACAAATTCACCAAACTCTTTCCGGGCATAGCTCTTTTTAGCCATTAAGG
>CAZIOB010000076.1:0-31764 GCA_964540755.1 uncultured Prolixibacteraceae bacterium
GTATTTATGCGGGAGTAGCTCAGTCGATAGAGCATTAGCCTTCCAAGCTAAGGGTCGCGGGTTTGAATCCCGTCTCCCGCTCAGATAAATTGGTTTAACATTAATATTAAGACAGGATGCTGTGTGTTTATAACGGAGATATCATTATCGCCGGAGTAGCTCAGGGGTAGAGCGCATCCTTGGTAAGGATGAGGTCACGAGTTCAATTCTCGTCTTCGGCTCAATTAATTTAGATAATATAATTAAAATTTTGGAGTTATGGCTAAACAAACATTTGTAAGGGACAAAGATCATGTCAATATAGGTACAATAGGCCATGTTGATCATGGGAAAACCACCCTCACTGCAGCTATTACGATGGTATTGGCCAAAAAGGGTTTGTCCGAGATTAAATCATTTGATGCAATTGATAATGCCCCGGAAGAAAAAGAAAGAGGTATTACAATTAACACAGCTCATGTTGAGTATCAGACAGCTAATCGTCACTACGCTCATGTTGACTGTCCCGGGCACGCAGACTATGTTAAAAACATGGTTACTGGTGCAGCCCAGATGGACGGTGCAATTATTGTAGTTGCAGCTACTGACGGACCGATGCCGCAGACACGTGAACATATACTTCTTGCACGGCAGGTAAATGTTCCCAAGTTAGTTGTTTTTATGAATAAAGTAGATATGGTTGACGATGAGGAACTTTTAGAGCTTGTTGAGATGGAGATCCGTGAATTGCTGGATTTTTATGAATTTGATGGTGAAAACACCCCTGTTATCAGGGGATCTGCCCTGGGAGCAATGAATGGCGAACCTCTGTGGGAAGAAAAAGTTATGGAATTGATGGATGCTGTTGACGAGTGGATTCCTGTCCCGGTGCGTGAGAAGGATAAGCCGTTCCTTATGCCGGTTGAGGATATATTTTCAATTACAGGCCGTGGAACTGTTGCAACAGGGCGTATCGAAACAGGTATAGTCCATACTGGTGATGAATTGGAGATTATAGGATTAGGCGCTCATGGACGGAAAACCGTATGTACAGGTGTTGAAATGTTCCGTAAAATACTGGACGAAGGGCAGGCTGGCGATAATGTCGGACTTCTGCTCCGCGGTGTTGATAAAAAAGAGATCAAGAGGGGGCAGATACTTGCCAAACCCGGATCAATAACTCCTCATACCAGGTTTAAGGCTGAGGTGTATGTTCTTAAAAAGGAAGAAGGCGGACGCCACACTCCTTTCCATAACAAATACCGCCCGCAGTTTTATTTACGCACCCTTGATGTAACGGGAGAGATACATTTACCGGAGGGACGTGAAATGGTAATGCCCGGCGATAATGTATCCATTGAGGTTGAATTGATCTATCCGGTGGCCCTGAATGTTGGCCTGCGTTTTGCAATCCGTGAAGGCGGACGTACCGTAGGTGCCGGCCAGGTTACGGAAATCCTGGAATGATCTGAAATTTGACAGATTTTTAATAAGTATAAAAGAGGCTGTCCGGAAAAAGTTAAGTTTTATTTCTTAAAATGGAAGTGATAAAACATAAATTATTTTTGGGCAGCTTCTCAACGGAAGAACTCATAACGGGGAGTTTTGTATCAGTAAGTTCGATTCTTGCCTTCCGTACAAAAAACAGTTCCGAAACAGGAATATCGGGATATTTGGAAAAAAATCAGATGGTAAATTTATTATGCCATGCCGATTAGTCAGGGTATAATATTGATAACGATAAGTCAGAATGAAAATAAAAATGTATTTACAGGAGGCTTTTGATGAACTTGTGCACAAGGTTACATGGCCTACCTGGAAAGAATTACAAAACAGTGCTTTAGTTGTAATGGTTGCTTCCTTTATTATATCACTCTTAATTTTTGTTATGGACCTGTCATTCAGGAACATAATGAGTTTTATTTATGAATTGTTTTATTAATTGAAATCCTTAGTGAAGAATAATGAGCGAAAACACAAAAAAATGGTATGTTCTTCGGGCGATTGGAGGTAAGGAGAAGAAAGTAAAAGAATATATCGAGAATGAGATCGCTAATGGTGAACTAAAGGGTTTGGTAGAGCAGGTTCTAATCCCGGTGGAAAAAGTATATCAGATCAGAAATGGTAAGAAGATCAGCAAAGAGCGTAGCTTTTTCCCGGGGTATGTCCTTATTGAGGCCTCCCTGGCCGGCGAAGCTGAACATATCCTCAGGAATGTTCCGAATGTTATCGGATTCCTTGGCGACACCAAAGGTGGGAATCCTGTGCCCATGAGGCCCAATGAAGTGAACAGGATACTGGGTAAGGTCGATGAACTTGCTGAAACAGATGAAGAATTGAATGTTCCTTTTGTCGTAGGAGAAACTGTAAAAGTAGTCGATGGACCATTTAACGGCTTTAACGGAACCATTGAGGAAATCAATGAGGAAAAGAAAAAGCTCCAGGTAATGGTGAAGATATTTGGACGTAAAACTCCTTTGGAATTAAGCTTTATGCAAGTGGAAAAGGAATAGTAACGAGTTAATTTTTTATTATGGCAAAAGAAGTTGCTGGATTAATTAAATTACAGATTAAAGGTGGAGCGGCAAATCCGTCGCCACCGGTGGGGCCGGCATTAGGTGCCAAGGGTGTTAATATAATGCAGTTTTGTAAACAGTTTAACAGCCGTACACAAGATCAGGCAGGAAAGCTGCTTCCGGTAATAATTACTGTTTACGGTGACAAGTCTTTCGACTTCATCATAAAACAGCCGCCCGTGGCCGTCCAGTTGATTGAGGCAGGAAAGTTAAAAAAAGGTTCTTCCGAACCCCATGCAAGTAAAGTGGGGTCAGTAACCTGGGATCAGATCAGGCAGATAGCTGAGGCGAAGATGTCTGACCTTAATTGCTTTACTGTTGAATCAGCAATGAAGATGGTGGCCGGGACCGCCAGGAGTATGGGGATTACCGTTAAGGGTAATTCACCATTTTAATAATTAAAATTAAATATTTTAAAATGGGCAGAATGACGAAAAACAGAAAAGCTTCTCTGGAAAAACTTGACAGGGGGAAATCTTATTCGATTGGTGAAGCTACAGTGTTAGTAAAAGATATTACCAATACTAAGTTCGATGCATCAGTTGATTTGGATGTACGTTTGGGAGTCGATCCGAGAAAGGCTAACCAGATGGTGAGAGGCGTAGTTTCGTTACCCCATGGTACAGGGAAAGAGGTTCGTGTATTGGCTCTGGTTACTCCGGAAAAGGAGGAAGAAGCTAAAGAAGCAGGAGCAGATTTTGTTGGTTTGGATGATTATATTGAAAAAATAAAGGGAGGCTGGACTGATATCGATGTGGTTATCACCATGCCGCCGGTTATGGGGAAGGTTGGCCAGTTAGGACGTATATTAGGTCCGCGCGGATTAATGCCAAACCCGAAAAGCGGTACGGTAACTATGGATATAGGCAAGGCTGTAAAGGAAGTTAAACAGGGAAAAATTGATTTCAAAGTTGATAAATTTGGAATTGTTCATACTTCAATTGGAAAAGTTTCATTCCCCCCTGAAAAGATCAGGGAGAATGCGGTGGAATTTATTAATACTATCATTAAATTAAAACCAACTGCTTCTAAAGGAACTTATATACGAAGTATTTATCTCTCCAGTACTATGAGCCCTGGTATTAAAGTTGAACCAAAGTCAGTTACCGACTAAAAAGAGTAGAAATGAGAAGTACTGAAAAAAAAGTAGTTATAAACAACTTAAAAGAAAAGATAGATACGTACAACCATTTTTACCTGACTGACATTAGTGGTTTAAACGCTGCTGATACCAGTGATTTAAGGAAATTATGCTTTAAAAGGGATGTAAAGCTGGTTGTTGTAAAAAATACTTTTTTACGTAAGGCACTTGAAAGTTCTGATAAGAATTTAGAAGAACTGTACGACGCACTCAGGGGAAATACTTCTGTAATGTTTTCCGAAACAGGCAATGTGCCTGCCAAACTGATTAAGGAATTCAGGAAAAAGCATAACAGGCCTGTCTTTAAGGCTGCTTTTGTTGAAGAATCGGTTTATTTCGGTGAAGATCAGCTTGATGCTCTTGTAGCTGTGAAATCAAGGGAAGAGCTTATTGCAGATGTAGTATCCCTGTTAAATTCACCAATCAGAAAATTGCTTTCTCAATTGGGAAGTGGTGGAAATATTTTAACAGGTGTTTTGGAAACACTTAAAGAGAAAAATAATTTTTTAGAAATAATTTATTAAAACAAATAGAAATGGCAGATTTAAAACAGCTTGTAGAGGAGTTGGTAAACTTAACTGTTAAAGAGGTTAATGAATTAGCTGATATTCTGAAAGAACAATACGGAATAGAACCGGCCGCAGCTGCTGTGGCAGTAGCAGGTCCGGCAGCTGGTAGTGGCGAAAGTGAAAGCGCTGCAGAACAAACCGAGTTTGATGTGATATTAATAGCTCCGGGTCAATCTAAACTGGCAGTGGTTAAACTCGTAAAAGAATTAACGGGACTTGGCCTTAAAGAGGCAAAAGCCGTTGTTGATGAAGCTCCCAAGGCAATTAAAGAAAAAGTTTCCAAAGATGAGGCCGAAGCACTCAAAAATCAGTTGGAAGAAGCAGGAGCAGAAGTTGAAGTTAAATAATCGCAATTTAACCTTTTATAAGGTTGTATGGTTTAGAATCCTGGAAAAAAGGATTCTAAACCTTTTTGTGTATTTATAGTTTATTTAATTAACCTGCATAAATACATGTTAGTTATAAATAAAAACGAAAGAATTAATTTTTCCTCAACACAAACCAGGTTTGATTATCCTGATTTTCTGGAAGTACAAGTAAAATCATTTAAAGATTTTTTTCAGTTAAATACAACACCTGAGCAGAGGAAAGAGGAAGGATTGCACCAAGTATTTGTAGAAAATTTTCCGATTTCTGATACCCGGAATAATTTTGTGCTTGAGTTTATCGATTATCAGGTCGATCCGCCACGGTATTCAATATATGAATGCATCGAGCGTGGATTAACCTACAGCGTGCCTGTAAAGGCCAAGTTGAAACTCTACTGCACTGATCCGGAACATGAGGATTTTGATACTGTTGTACAGGATGTTTACCTTGGCACAGTGCCATATATGACGGAAAAGGGCACTTTTATTATCAACGGTGCCGAGAGAGTAATTGTATCACAATTGCACCGGTCCCCGGGTGTATTTTTCGGCCAGAGTCTTCATGCCAACGGTACCAAATTATATTCAGCCCGTATTATACCTTTTAAGGGATCATGGATCGAATTTGCTACGGACATTAACAGTGTCATGTTTGCTTATATCGACAGGAAAAAGAAATTACCCGTAACCACACTTTTACGTGCAATAGGATACGAAAGTGATAAGGATATTTTGGAAATATTCAATCTGGCTGATGAGGTTAAGGTCTCAAGAAACGGCCTTAAAAAAGTAACAGGAAGACGGTTAGCTGCGCGTGTCCTCAAATCATGGGTCGAAGATTTTGTGGATGAGGATACGGGAGAGGTTGTATCGATAGAACGTAACGAAGTGGTAATAGACCGTGAAACGGTTATTGAAGAGGATCATATTGAGGATATTCTTGAGTCAGGCGTTAAGACTATCCTGATACACAAGGATGACCAGAGACAGCAGGATTTTGCAATTATTTACAATACATTGCAAAAGGACCCCTGTAACTCTGAAAAAGAGGCAGTACTTCATATATACCGGCAATTGCGCAATGCTGAACCGCCTGATGAGGCAACAGCAAGGGATGTGATAGATAAACTGTTCTTTTCCGATAAACGTTATGATCTCGGGGAAGTTGGAAGGTACAGGATAAACCGGAAACTGGGAATAAATGTGGACTCAGATAATCGTGTCCTGACGAAGGAAGACATAATAGAAATTATCAGATACCTTATTCAACTGGTAAATTCCAAGACTGATGTTGACGATATCGATCATTTGAGTAACCGGCGGGTTCGTACGGTAGGTGAACAAATGTACAATCAGTTTGGCATTGGTCTTGCACGTATGGCAAGGACTATTCGTGAAAGAATGAATGTTCGTGATAATGAGGTGTTTACTCCAATAGACCTCATTAATTCGAAAACTCTTTCTTCGGTAATAAATTCATTTTTTGGCACTAATGCTTTGTCTCAGTTTATGGATCAGACCAATCCTTTGGCCGAAATGACCCATAAACGGCGTATGTCAGCGCTTGGTCCCGGTGGCCTTTCCAGGGAAAGGGCAGGATTTGAGGTGCGTGATGTGCATTATACCCACTACGGCAGGCTTTGTCCGATTGAAACCCCTGAGGGGCCCAATATCGGACTGATTTCATCATTATGCGTATTTGCAAAGATAACGGATCTTGGATTTATAGCTACTCCATACCGTAAAGTGGAAGAAGGAAAGGTTGATCTGTCAGATGAGGGATCCATATATTTAACGGCCGAAGAGGAAGAAAGCAAGGTTATTGCTCAGGCGAACGCACCTATTGATGGCGACGGTAATTTTATTAATCAGAGGGTAAAATCAAGATTGGACGGGGATTATCCTTTGGCGGAAAGAGAGGATGTAAATCTTATGGATGTGGGCCCTAACCAGATCGCCTCAGTAGCTGCATCACTGATATCATTTCTTGAACATGATGATGCTAACCGTGCCCTCATGGGATCGAATATGATGAGACAGGCAGTTCCTTTACTGAGGCCTGAAACGCCGATAGTAGGTACAGGACTGGAAGCCAGGGTTGCTTCAGATTCAAGGGTTATGGTAAAAGCAGATTTTGATGGTGTGGTTGAATTTGTTGATGCTACCCAGATTATTGTCCGCTACGATGTTACTGATGATGATCGTTTTGTAAGTTTTGATCCCGAGGTGGTGACTTATGAATTGCCAAAATATGCGAAAACCAACCAGGGCACTACTATTGATCTTAAACCCATTGTCTCTAAAGGTGAAAGAATTAAAAAAGGACAGATCCTGACCGAGGGTTATGCCACGGAAAAAGGTGAACTGGCGCTGGGCCGCAACCTTATGGTGGCATTTATGCCATGGCAGGGATATAATTACGAGGATGCAATAGTTGTTTCTGAACGTATTGTCCGCGAGGATATATTCACATCTGTGCATGTTGATGAATACAGTCTTGAAGTCCGTGATACAAAACGGGGACTTGAAGAATTTACATCTGACATTCCCAATGTGAGTGAAGAAGCTACCAAAAATCTTGATGAAAACGGTTTGATCAGGATTGGGGCCGACGTTAAGCCAGGTGATATACTTATTGGGAAAATAACACCTAAAGGTGAATCTGACCCTTCTCCCGAAGAGAAATTATTAAGGGCAATTTTCGGTGACAAGGCCGGGGATGTAAAAGATGCCTCATTAAAAGCAACACCGTCTTTGTCAGGGATAGTCATTGATAAAAAATTGTTTTCCCGCATAAGTAAAGAGAAAAAGGGCAAGACCACAACCAAAGTTCTTCTTGACCAGATAGATGAAAATTTTGAAAGGCAGGTAATGGCCATTAACGGAAAATTAGAAGAAAAATTATTTACCCTGGTCAACGGGAAAACATCCCAGGGTGTAAAAGATTATTATGGTACAGAGGTGATAGCCAAAGGGGCTAAATTTACCCTGAAACAATTACAGGAAATTGATTACCTTACTGTTAATCCGGCTAAATGGACAACGGATAAGCATAAAAACGATCTGATATTCCGGGTGATCAATAACTATATAATGAAGTATAAAGAGGCTGAGGCCGTGGCGAGGCGTGAAAGATATAATGTTACCATTGGTGATGAATTACCCGCAGGTATTATCCAGCTGGCGAAAATTTTCATAGCCAAGAAGCGTAAGCTTCAGATTGGTGACAAGCTGGCAGGACGACATGGAAATAAAGGTATTGTTTCACGTGTTGTAAGGCAGGAGGATATGCCGTTCCTGGCTGACGGAACGCCTGTTGACATTGTTCTCAATCCACTTGGTGTACCATCGAGGATGAATCTGGGACAGATTTATGAAACAGTACTTGGTTGGGCCGGCAAGGAGCTGGGACTTACATTTTCTACTCCTATTTTTGATGGTGCAACCCTGGAACAAATTACTGAATATACTGATAAAGCCGGAATACCGCGGTTCGGAAGAACTATATTGTATGACGGGGAAACAGGCGAGCCCTTTGATCAGCATGCTACAGTAGGTATTATCTATATGATGAAACTTGGTCATATGGTAGAAGATAAAATGCATGCCCGGTCAATCGGCCCATATTCATTGATCACACAACAACCTTTAGGTGGGAAGGCGCAATTTGGCGGTCAGAGATTTGGAGAAATGGAAGTATGGGCGCTTGAAGCTTTTGGAGCCTCACATACCCTTCAGGAAATACTGACGGTAAAGTCAGATGATGTATTGGGACGAGCCAAGGCTTACGAGACTATAGTTAAAGGCGAACCGATGCCCCAGGCCGGCATCCCCGAATCACTTAATGTGTTATTGCATGAATTGAGAGGCCTTGGCCTCAGTATAAGGATGGAGTGAGAATCCCGGGTAACCCGGGCATGTGTTCGGTATAATGAATATTTTTAAATTATGGCATTCAGAAAAGAAAATAAAGCAAAAGGTGGTTTTTCAAAGATTTCAATAAGTCTTTCATCTCCTGAAGAAATTCTTGAAAGGTCTTATGGCGAGGTCTTAAAACCTGAAACAATAAACTACAGGACATATAAGCCTGAACGTGACGGTTTGTTCTGCGAGCGTATTTTCGGACCTGTGAAAGATTACGAGTGTCATTGCGGAAAGTACAAACGCATCAGGTATAAAGGAATAGTTTGCGACCGCTGTGGCGTTGAAGTAACTGAAAAGAAAGTCCGGCGCGAAAGAATGGGGCATATTGCATTAGTGGTTCCTGTAGCTCATATATGGTATTTTCGTTCATTACCCAATAAGATTGGCTATTTGTTGGGACTGCCAACAAAAAAGCTGGACTCTATCATTTATTATGAACGGTATGTGGTAATAAATCCCGGTGTTAAAGAGGCTGATGGTGTAAAGCAACTGGATTTTTTAACCGAGGAGGAATATCTGGATATACTGGATACTCTCCCGAAGGATAATGCACTGCTCGATGATGATGATCCAAACAAGTTTATAGCCAGGATGGGCGCTGAGGCATTATATGAAATACTTACAAGGCTTGATCTCGATGACTTATCATATACGCTAAGGCATAAAGCGAATACAGAAACTTCTCAGCAAAGGAAAAATGAAGCCCTGAAACGGCTTCAGGTAGTAGAGGCATTCAGGGCCAGTAAAAGTCTTAACCGGCCCGAATGGATGATAGTTCGCGTAGTCCCGGTAATACCGCCCGATCTAAGGCCACTCGTGCCGTTGGATGGAGGGCGTTTTGCCACATCTGACCTTAATGATCTATATCGCAGGGTTATTATTCGTAATAACCGGTTGAAGAGGCTGATTGAGATAAAAGCTCCTGAAGTTATTCTCAGGAATGAGAAGCGTATGTTACAGGAAGCGGTTGATTCGCTTTTCGATAATTCAAGAAAGGCAAATGCTGTTAAAACTGAAAATAACAGGGCTCTGAAATCTCTTTCCGACAGTCTGAAAGGAAAACAGGGAAGGTTTCGCCAGAACCTGCTGGGAAAGCGTGTTGACTATTCAGCCCGGTCAGTTATTGTTGTGGGGCCGAAACTTAAGGTACATGAATGCGGTCTGCCAAAGGACATGGCTGCAGAACTCTATAAACCTTTTATCATACGTAAACTGATAGAGAGGGGTATTGTTAAAACAGTTAAATCGGCTAAAAAGATTGTTGACCGTAAGGATCCTGTAGTATGGGAGATACTTGAAAATGTTTTAAAAGGCCATCCGGTACTTCTGAACAGGGCTCCTACATTGCACAGGCTTTCGATCCAGGCCTTTCAGCCTGTAATGATTGAAGGTAAGGCAATTCAGTTGCATCCGCTTGTCTGTACGGGATTTAATGCCGATTTTGATGGCGACCAGATGGCTGTTCACCTTCCTCTTGGCAATGCTGCCATCCTGGAAGCCCAGTTATTGATGCTCGCCTCCCATAACCTGTTGAATCCTGCCAATGGTGCGCCTATACAGGTGCCTTCACAGGATATGGTGCTCGGGCTATATTATATGACTAAACCCAGGGAAGGGTCCAAAGGTGACGGAATGACTTTCTATTCACCTGAGGAGGTCATGATCGCCTATTCGGAAGGAGTAACAGGATTGCATTCGATCATTAAAGTTAAGGTGGAAGATGTTGATGAAGATGGTGAATATTTTAAGCATATAATCGAGACTACTGTCGGCCGTGTTCTGTTTAACGAATATGTTCCGCGAAAGGCTGGTTATATTAATCAGTTGCTTACAAAAAAATCTCTGCGGACAATCATATCTGATGTTTTCAAGAAATGCGGCAATGCTGAAACAGTTGCCTTCCTGGATGCTATTAAGGATCTGGGATATCATATGGCATACAGGGGAGGATTGTCCTTTAACCTGGATGATGTTATCGTACCGGCTGATAAAGAGACCATCGTTGATGATGGATACAATGAAGTTGAAGAGGTTGTGTCGAACTACAATATGGGATTTATTACTAATAACGAGCGGTATAATCAGGTTATTGATATCTGGACTCATGCCAATTCCAAACTGACCCAGTCGGTAATGAAAACATTAAGCACCGACAAGCAGGGTTTTAATTCTATTTATATGATGCTTGACTCAGGAGCCCGGGGCTCAAAAGAACAGATAAGGCAGTTATGTGGCATGAGGGGATTGATGGCAAAGCCTCAGAAGTCAGGATCCACAGGTTCACAGATTATTGAAAACCCAATATTGGCTAATTTCAAAGAGGGGCTTTCAGTACTTGAGTACTTTATTTCAACTCACGGAGCACGTAAAGGGCTTGCTGATACAGCCCTGAAAACAGCTGATGCAGGTTATCTGACCCGTCGTCTTGTTGACGTTTCACAGGATGTTATTATTTCTGAGGAAGACTGTGGAACATTGCGCGGAATAGTTGCATCGGCAATCAAGAATAATGAAGATGTAGTTGCATCACTTTATGAGAGGATCATTGGCCGCACTTCGGTTCATGACATTTATCATCCATTAAACGGACAGCTCATAGTTAAGGCAGGGGATGAGATAACTGAAGAGATTGCTGCTATTATTGACGATTCACCTCTTGAGTCCATTGAGATCCGTTCAGTACTTACATGCGAGTCAAAAATAGGTGTTTGTTCCAAATGTTACGGAAGGAACCTGGCAACAGGTGATATGGTGCAAAAAGGCGAGGCTGTTGGTGTCATAGCAGCACAATCAATAGGTGAACCCGGGACCCAGCTTACACTTCGTACTTTCCACGTGGGTGGTATCGCTGGTAATATCTCGGCGCAGTCAACTATTGAAGCAAGATATGACGGAATTGTGGAAATAGAAGAGTTACGTGCTGTTGAATTCAGTGAAGATGGCAATGCGGCTGATATTGTTGTAAGCCGGCTTGCCGAACTGAAAATAGTCGATAAAAATACCCAGATTCCCTTATCCACCCATTCATTGCCTTATGGTTCAAAATTGCATGTAAAGAATGGGCAAAAGGTCAGAAAAGGTGAGTTGATATGTGAGTGGGATCCCTTCAACGGTGTAATTATTACAGAATTTAACGGGAAGGTTGAGTTTGAGAATCTTATCGACGGAATAACCTATCGCGAAGAATCTGATGAACAGACAGGCTACAGTGAGAAAGTTATCATTGAAACAAGGGATAAGACCAAGAATCCTACCCTTAAGATTATGGATAACGGAGGAACTATGATACGGTCTTATAATTTGCCTGTTGGCGGACATATTGCAGTGTTATCGGGACAAAAGGTTAATGCAGGAATGGTTCTGGTGAAGATACCAAGGGCTGCAGGCAAGGCAGGTGACATCACAGGTGGTTTGCCGCGTGTTACAGAGTTATTTGAGGCACGTAACCCTTCCAATCCCGCAGTTGTTTCCGAGATTGACGGAGAAGTGTCCCTTGGTAAGATAAAAAGAGGTAACCGTGAAATTATTATTACCTCAAAAACTGATAATGTTAAAAAATACCTGGTACCTCTGTCCAAACAAATACTCGTTCAGGAAAATGACTATATCAGGGCAGGTACACCATTGTCTGACGGGGCAATAACTCCTTCTGATATTCTGGCCATTAAAGGACCGACAGCCGTACAGGAGTATATTCTTAATGAGGTTCAGGATGTTTACCGTATGCAGGGAGTGAAAATCAATGATAAGCACTTTGAAGTAATCATTCGTCAAATGATGCGGAAAGTAGAGATAGAGGATCCGGGTGACACGCGATTCCTTGAGAAACAGGTTGTTGATAAAAATGAGTTTATTTCAGAGAATGACTGGATCTGGAATAAAAAGGTAGTCCTTGATCCGGGTGATGCAGAAGGATTGAAAGCGGGACAGATCGTCTCTTCAAGGAGGTTGCGGGATGAAAATTCACAGCTTAGAAGAAAAGATAAAAAACTTGTGGACTCGAGAGACGCTATCCCTGCAACATCAAGCCAGATACTGCAGGGTATTACAAAAGCAGCTCTTCAGACCAGGAGCTGGCTCTCGGCAGCCTCTTTCCAGGAGACGACGAAGGTGCTGAACGAGGCAGCCATTAATGGCAAGACGGATTACCTTGACGGATTGAAGGAAAATGTTATCTGTGGCCATCTTATCCCGGCCGGTACCGGACTGAAGGAATACAAAAATCTGATTGTTGGTTCTAAGGAAGAGTATGACAGGCTGATAGAGATGAAAAAGAACGCTTAAAGGTTATAAGAAAATGGATGAAAAAAAACAAAAACAACAACAGTTGAATATTGAGCTAAATGAAGAAACAGCCCAGGGAATTTATTCCAATCTGGCAGTGATCACACATTCAAGTTCGGAGTTTGTTCTTGACTTTGTCCGTATTATGCCCGGCATTCCCAAAGCTAATGTGAAATCGAGGATCATAATAGCGCCTGAACATGCCAAGCGCTTGTTGATGGCTCTTCAGGATAATATAAAAAAGTTTGAGGCAGTTCATGGCCCGATAAACGTTAAGCCCGGCTCCGGCCCGGGAAGGACACCGCTCAATTTTGGCGGGCCAACAGCGCAGGCTTAATGACAAAGAGGCCCATAAGGATTCATAATTCAATTCAGGGGTTCTCTCTTTTTGAGAAAAAATTTTTCAGAAAGGCAGAATCCCTGATTTTTTAGTAAAGACCTTCCACTGAGAGATATCTTTCTCCGGGGTCGTAAGAAAAAGTTAATATTCGTGAGCCGGAAGGCAGTTCTTTAATTTTTTTGGCAACAGCTGCAAGTGATGCTCCGGAGGAAATACCAACAAAGAGTCCTTCGAGTGTTGCTGCCTTTTTAGCATATTCAAAGGCTTCTTCACCTGAAACTGATATTGTCCCGTCAAGTAGTTCTTTTTTGAGATTTTCGGGGAGAAAACCGGCGCCTATACCTTGTATCTTATGCGATCCCGGTTCCCCTCCCCCAATAACTGCACTCTCTTCCGGTTCTACAGCGAATACTTTAAGATTGGGAAATTCTTTTTTTAATACTTCGGCCAGACCACTAATGTGGCCACCTGTTCCAACACCGGTGATAAGGTAGTCAATTCCCTCCGGAAAATCATTTATTATTTCCATGGCGGTATTTTTCCTGTGAGCTTCAATATTAGCAGGATTGGAAAACTGGAATGGTATCCATGCATCAGGAATTTTTTCAGCCAGTTCTTCAGCTTTGGCAATAGAACCTTTCATACCCTGCTCACGGGGAGTCAGTTCCAGTTTAGCGCCCAAGGCATACAAAACTTTGCGGCGTTCGACAGACATTGATTCCGGCATTGTCAATATCAACCTGTACCCTTTGACAGCAGCTACAATAGCCAGCCCTATGCCCGTATTCCCTGATGTTGGTTCGATAATTACAGATCCGGATTTCAGGATTCCGCGTCTCTCAGCATCCTCCACCATTGATAAAGCAATTCTGTCTTTGATGCTTCCACCGGGATTTGTTTTCTCAACTTTTACCCAAACTTCATAATCATCGGGAAAGAGCCGGTTAATCCTGACATGAGGAGTATTCCCGATTGTTTCTAAAATATTTTTTGCTTTCATACTATAATATACGAAATTTATTTAATGATCCGTAATTTCAATGAAGGATCAGTTCCTGTATCTTAACCATTTAAGTAATTCTTTGAAATTGACTTTTTTACCGTACATAAGCAATCCTGTTCTGTATATCTTTGCTGCCACCCGGATAGATCCGACAGTGGCCAGGATGAGCAGAAACATTGATAGTAATATCTCCCATGTTGCTATGCCGTAAGGAATACGTGCCAGCATCGCAACCGGGGAAGTAAGTGGAATAATTGACCCCCAGAATGCGACAGGGCCTTCAGGATTTCTGGCTATCGGGAATAATAGCATAATAGAAAGGATCAGAGGAAAAGTTATCGGGAATACCAGCTGTTGCGAATCTTCATCGTTATCAACAGCAGCGCCAACTGCCCCGAGAAGGGAACTGTACATAAGATAGCCCCCCAAAAAATAGAAAACAAAAGAGAACAGAATAAGGCCAAGATTCAAAGAGCTTATCATTTCCATTGCTTGTGTAATCCCGTTTTGATCGGCAGCCATAGAAATTTGTGTATTCACAGCCTGCTGATTGTCAATGAAAGTCTGTCCGGCCTGGCCCAGACTCTCGGGAGACAAAAAACTTTGTATCAGAGTTAAAACAATAAGCCCGACAAATACCCATATTGCAACCTGTGTAAGTCCTACAAGAGCAGTTCCGACAATTTTTCCGGCCATCAGCTGGAAAGGTTTTACGGATGAAATAATTACTTCAACGATCCTGTTTTTCTTTTCCTCCATTACACTGCGCATTACCATAGAGCCATACATGAACACGAAAAAATATATAATAAATCCCATAGCATAGCTTGCAATAAATGCCACTTCTGATGAGCTCTCTTCTGTTTTGCCGGTCTCTGAAATTTTCAGGGTGTTTAATGTCACTGATGTGTGTGTGGCTGCGAGGCGCTCTTCAAGGTCGGGAAGGCCTGTTTGGGAAATTATTTTTTGGCGCTTGTCCTTTTCGATCAAACTGCTTAATTTGTTCTCTATTTGTTCGATAATTTCAAAAGGCACCTGTTTTTCTGATATTAACTCTGCATTATTTGCAGAATAGATATCTTTTGGGATGTAAAGAATGGCATAAAAATCACTTTCCCGGAGCTGAAGTATCAGTCTTTCATATTCTTCCTTTTCGATAAAATTATATTTTGTATAGCCTTCATCATCCATCTCTGTTATGAAAAATTCTGATTCATCATATACTGCTATGATACGTTCCTGCATGTCAGAATGAACAGATAAAAATATAATAAGAGCAAACATTCCTGCAAACAGCAACGGGACTAACAGGGTGAGAATGATAAATGATTTTTTCTTTACCCTTTTTAAGTATTCTTGTTTCAGAATAAGAATTGTTTTATTCATTTTTCTGATTTTATTGTTTATCCTCCTGAACAGCCTTAATAAAGACATCGTTCATTCGCGGAATAATTTCCTTGAATTCAATAATTTCTGCAGCAGGCATTATCTCCTGCAGCAGCATATTATTTGAATTCTTTTTTAAATATTGTACAAGAATACGGTTATTAACTGTACTCTCTGTGTGTTCCAGTATCTTATAGTCATTAAAGGGCAGGTTGTTTACTTTACTGAAATCTCCTTTGTACCTTATTTCAAAAATATCTGATTTATATTTTTCACGAATCTCGTTAGTGGAACCGTCAACTATTTTAACTGATTTATTAATGAGGGCAATATGATCGCATAGTTCTTCTACCGATTCCATATTATGTGTTGAGAAAATAATTGTTGCACCTTCGTCACGTAGTTTCAGTATCTCCTGTTTAATAATATTTGCATTTATAGGGTCAAAGCCGCTGAAGGGTTCATCAAAGATCAGTAGCCTGGGTTTATGAACAACAGTAGTGATAAACTGTATTTTTTGCTGCATCCCTTTTGACAGTTCTTCAACTTTTTTATCCCACCAGTCTGTGATCTCAAATTTGAAAAACCATTTTTTGAGGTTCTGCAATGCTTCATGTCTTGACAATCCTTTGAGACGGGCAAGATAGACAGCCTGTTCTCCAACTTTCATTTTATTATAAAGACCTCTTTCTTCAGGCAGATATCCTATTTGGGATACATCGGAAGACCTCATCCTGCGGCCGCCAAGAAATATTTCTCCTGTGTCAGGAGCAGTGATCTGGTTTATTATGCGTATAAGGGTAGTTTTTCCGGCTCCATTAGGACCAAGCAACCCGAAAATGCTTTGTTTTTCTACTGAAATACTGACATTGGTCAGGGCCCTGGTAGTGGCAAAATTTTTTGTTATGTTATCAGCCTTGAATAATTCCATTTAATTAATTTTCATCACAGCCGGGCCTTCACATGCCCTTTCTAATTATTGAACTGAAAAAGAATATTTTACCGGACAGAAGATTTATCATCTTAATGGATGGTAAAACATTTTAAGCAGACATGTAATTTTGTTTTCCGGCATTTTTTTTCGGACTGCAATTTAATAACAATATTTTATGTTTTGAGGGAATATGTTTTCTTAATTAATTAATATTTAACCGGAGATTTTTTACTAATTGTTTGTGATTTTCTTATTATTACACTGTCAATTGATGATGCATTATTCTTAACCATGAGAAATATAACAAGAACATTATCAGCCCTGTATTTATTGGTACATCTATTTAATCTTAATATTTATTCCCAGGAAAAATCTACTGAAATAATGCAGATAATACGCGGCAGGGTGGTGGACAGGCAATCTCAGACCCCCCTTCCCGGAGCTAATATTGTGTTACTCGATACTAATAATTCTGTAGGGACAATCACCGATTCTGAGGGAGAATTTACCCTTAAAAATGTTCCTTTAGGCAGACAGGGAATAATGGTAAGTTTTGTCGGATATCATACAGCGATTGTGAAAGATATTATCGTCACTTCGGCGAAGGAAATTGTTCTTTTCATAGAGCTTGAACAAAAAGTTGAGTTTACAGAAGAGGTGAAAGTGTTTGGTAACTATAGAAAGGACAGGGCAATCAATAAAATGGCAAGTGTGAGCGCGCGTACTTTTACTGTGGAAGAAGCCGCGCGCTATGCAGGCAGTCGTGAAGATGTTGCCAGAATGGCAATGAATTTTGCAGGTGTTTCAGGGGCGAATGATTCAAGGAATGATATAATAATCAGGGGTAATACTCCCGGAGGGGTGCTTTGGCGACTGGAGGATGTTGACATTCCCAATCCCAACCATTTTGCAGCTTCAGGTACAACCGGAGGACCTGTTGGAATGCTCAACAACAATACATTAAGAAATTCTGATTTTTTTTCCGGGGCATTTCCTGCTGAATATGGCAATGTATTTTCAGGAGTTTTTGATCTTAATATGAGGGAGGGTAATAATGAAAAATATGAATTTCTCGGACAAGTTGGTTTTAACGGATTTGAAATCGGAGCCGAGGGGCCTTTCAGAAAGAAAGGAAAAAGTTCATTCCTTGCGAATTACAGATATTCCACTTTGGAAATTTTTGATATGCTGGGGATCAGTTTCGGAGCCGCAGGTATTCCAAAGTATCAGGATTTGAGCTTCAAATTGAATTTTCCGCTGAAGAATGGCAGGATCAGCTGGTTTGGACTGGCAGGTATAAGCAGTATTTCAATGCTGGACAGTGAGGGGAATACATCGGACCTATATACGGGCGAGGGGATGGATCTGGTCAACGGATCACAGTCAGTGGCAAGCGGACTGACATATGCCAGATTCCACAACGAGAATACGTATAGTAAGTTTATCTTATCTTTTGTGGGTCAAAACGGATTTACTACTCTCGATAAGTTCGAGCCTGGTGAATCACCTGCGCCTTTTTACAGGGAGGACAATTTTGAAGGCCGTATGACTTTTAAATATATATTCAATAAAAAATTCAGTCGCCGGTTTTCTAATCGCTCGGGTGTTTCAATAGATAAATATAACTATCACCTGGATGCTGAAATATGGGAAGACAGTAAAAATGACTGGGAATCTATGCTGGCAGCCAGAAAACAGGTTTTTAAGGGTCCTGATTTATACAAGACATATTCCCAGTTTATATATAAATTTTCTGACAGGTTTGAAGTAAAACCCGGGATAAATTTTATGTATTTTGGATTAAACGATAAGATGACTTTTGAACCGCGACTGGGAATAAACTGGGAAACAGGTTATAGTACCAGTATGAATTTTGGATACGGAAAACACTCCATGGTCCAGTCAATGGTTACTTACTTCCTTGAGACAGTCAATAGCGACGGAACAGTTGCATTAAAGAACAAGAACCTTGATTTTACAAAAGCTCATCACTGGGTAATGGGATTTGATGCTTTGCTTTCTGAATATCTCCGGTTAAAGGCAGAAATTTATTACCAGTATCTTTATGACGTTCCGGTAGAAGATGAACCTTCATATTTCAGCATGGTCAATGTGGGTGCCGATTGGGGACTGAACTCCCGATTTTCTATGGTGAATGAAGGGGAAGCATGGAATTATGGCATTGAATTTACCCTGGAAAAATTTTATCACAGGGGGTACTATTTTTTAACAACTGTTTCTCTGTTTGACTCGAAATATGCAGGTAGCGACCAGATTAAGCGGAATACTGCTTTCAATGGTAATTTTGTATTTAATATTCTTGGGGGCAAGGAATTGAACATCAACAGCAGGTCAACTCTTATTCTCGATGGAAAGCTGACCTGGGCGGGAGGTAAAAGGTATATTCCCGTAGATATCGAAGCATCAGAGAATACAAATAACGTATATGGAACTGAGTATATAGAGGAAAAGGCTTATTCTGAGCAGTTCCCTGATTACCTAAAAGTTGATTTAAAAATTGGATTCCGTTTAAATGGAGATAAGGTTTCACAACTTTGGGAGTTTTATGTTGAGAATGTAACAAACCATGCAAATCCCTTAAATTTGTTATATAGTAAAAGCAAAGAAAGTGTTGAGACAGTTTACCAGCTGGGAATTTTCCCTTTGTTTAACTACCGTATATATTTTTAGCAGATGGTTTATCAGCGCTTTTTTGCTTTCCTTGATAAATAGATTTACCGTTCATGAATTGATATCCTCATTTTGTTCCTTATTGAGGGTTTCCGTCAGTTTACGCACAAGTTTCATATTATCAAAGAACTCTTTAGCTACAACTCTTACTATAGTATAAGTCGGAACTGCAAGGAACATCCCCACTATGCCCGCGAGACTTCCTGCAGCCATTATGACAAGGAATATTTCCAGAGGATGGGCTTTAACGCTGCTGGAATATATCAAAGGTTGAAAAAGTATGTTATCTATAATTTGCACTGATAAAAATACAACTGTCATCAAACCAAGAAGGGGAAGCGTGTAGCTCATGAAGTCAGCATTGATGTTTATGGCTGCTCCGATCAGTAATCCTAAAGCCGACCCCATCCATGGTCCCAGATAAGGAATAACATTGAATAGTCCGCATAAAAGGCCAATGATAACAGCATGATTAAATTCAAGTCCGATAATTGACAATCCCAGTGTATCAAGCAACATAACCATAAAAACTTCCAGGATTATTCCAATAAAATAACGTCGCAACAGGTAAGAGATGGAATCCAGTATATGTGTAACTTTTCCTTCCATTTCAGTAGGAACTATAAGTAATATCCATTCACGGAACATATTTTTTTCTTTTAAAAAGAAGAATGTAATGAAGGATACAGCAAAAATTGCAATGAGGAGTTCACCTATGGTACCGGCAACAATTGCAAAAATATCAGAGATTTTTGAAAAATCGATCTTAGCGCTCAGCTGCTCTATAATTACATCCGGTAATGTGCGGTTTTCCATTAATAGTGGTTCTCTTCCTGAAAGCTGAAGCAGCTTTGTCAGAGGATTTTCTATAGACTGCAGAACAGTTTCAAAGTCAATTTGCGAAAGAGTCTCCAGTTCCCTGGCCAAAAGTGGAATGATAAACCTGAAAAAGGAGAAAAACAGAGCCCATATAACAACCAGAGCTATTAAGGCAGCAATACCCTTGGGGAGATAAAATTTTTTATAATGGATTAATGAAAGCCATTTTACAATCGGCCTGCCCAAAAAAGAAAGAACAACCGAAATAAGTATATAGGTTACAACGGCGCTAAAATACCATAATAAAAAAATAATGAACAGGGCGCCTGCCACAAGGAGGATATTTCTCGTTCTTCCTTTTATTTGAATCATTTAACCTTAATTTTATGATAATTATATAATTGGGTATTTTTATTTACTGTCCGTAACGAAAAACAGCAAGGCTGTCCCAAAAATATTATTTGTCAAATCTATTAAAATTTTGTGATTCTTAATAACTTCTGTAAATTTTATAATTTTGGGCAATCACATAAGTTATCGTGAAAAAATATCTACATACAATTTCTGCTTTTCAGTTTTTTTATCTTGTCAGATATTCATCACTTATTCTGACAGGGATTGTATTTGCCAAAAGCGGAATCTCACAGAGTGCGATTGGTGAATATGAAACATTTACTTTTTTAGCTGGTGCAGTTAGTTTTTTCTGGCTGAACGGACTGCTGAAGGCTCTCCTGCCTCTGTCAGCAGATCGACAGGGAACCGGGGAATCCGTTTTCAGCGCATTTATTTTAATCTCGTTTTTCAGCGTTTTGGCTGCTTTATTTATTTTATTACTGCAGCCATTCTTTTTGAAGGTATTGCTCAGCGGGAAGGAGATCCCGGAAATATCTCTTCTGTTGGCATATATTATTTTCGGGATTCCCGCCGGATTAGCAGAATATTATTATTTGATAAAAAAGAAGGATAAAGCGCTTTTCATTTATGCAATTGTCTCTTTTTCAGTACAGTTCTTAATGGTAGTCTTACCGGTCATTTTATGGCATTCTGTTTCGTATGCCCTTGCCGGACTTGTTATTTCATCTTTGCTTCGTTACTTTTGGCTCTGGATGATGCTTGTCAGGAATAATGAAATTCATTTTTCATTTTCTTTTGTCAAGTCACATTTAAGGTTAGGCTCGCCCCTGGTTGCCGCTGCTTTCTTAAGCGGTTCTGCACAGTTTGTTGATGGATTTATAATTACCTCCAGATATGATGAGAGTGTATTTGCAATATTCAGGTATGGAGCGAGAGAGCTGCCGCTGGCAACTCTTCTTGCTAATGCTTTAAGTACAGCTGTTCTGCCGGATTTTGTCAATAGGGAGAATTTACATGTGAATCTTAAGGAATTAAAAATGAATATCCTGAGATTGACCCATTTTTTATTTCCGTTAACTGCTGTATTATTGATTTTGTCGTATCCCCTTTTTCCTGTTCTTTTTAATCCTAAATTTAGTGAAAGTGCTTCTATATTTAATATTTATCTTTTATTGGTTACAAGCCGGCTTCTTATGCCGCAAACAATATTAACAGGACTGAAATATACCAGGTCAATAATGTTTGCTTCTTTTTCAGAGCTTATTATTAATGTTGCGTTAAGTCTGCTTTTTGTTGATCTTTGGGGTATTGAGGGGGTAGCTTATGCTACTGTCATTGCATATTTGTCTGAGAAAATTTACCTGGTCGTTGTTGTCAGGCGCAAACTTGGCATCAGGTTATCTGAATATCATCCGGTCGGTTATTTTATATTATATTCAGTAATTATTATTTGTGTTTTTATTGTTGCTGAATTAATTTTTATTTGAAATGATTTTTATTTTTTTTCATAACATGCTGTCCGCCGGGAGTTCCCGAATATACGGAATGGTAAGGAGCATTCGGACTGATGGCCACTTAAATATTGCTTTATATAGAAATTTTAGATTATTGTCACGGCGGGGCAAGAGGGGATAATTCAGATTCACTGAATTTCATATCCCACTGTAAAATAATTTTGGCGTATAAAGGATGAGATCTCAGAGAACTATTAAATCAGCTGCGCCGGTTCTTGAAGTGAGACGGATATTATATTTTGCAGATAGTCTGCTTAAAGCGGATAATGCAAGATCCGGTGTGTTATTCTCTGCAGAAATATGGCTCAAAAGAACATACTTAAGATTATTTCCATTGAGAGCCTCCAGCAATTTAAAGGCCTGGATATTTGACAGATGGCCAAGTGAAGAAGCTATCCGTTTTTTAAGAAAGAACGGGTAGGATCCGTTGATCAGCATTTCTTCATCATAGTTTGTCTCAAGAAAAAGTGCATTGCATTTTGCAAGCTGGCAGATAACATTTTCACAAGGTTCTCCGATATCAGTAAAGACTCCCACATTTTTATTTTTGTATTCCACCCTGAAAGAGCATGGTTCAGCAGCATCGTGATTTTTCAGGAATGGATAAATCTTTAATTCTCCTGCATGCAGCTCAGTGCCGGGTGTGAAGAATTTTACATAAGCCGGCTGCATATTTTTATAAGAAGCATAATATGTTTTTGCTGTCAGCCACACAGGTATATTCAGCCGTTTAGACAATACACGTACCCCCCTGATATGGTCACTATGCTCATGAGATATAAATACAGCCCTGATCTTTTGCGGCATCAGCCCTTTTTGTCCCATTCTCAGCAATATCTGCTTACAGGATATTCCCGCGTCTATCAGTACAGCATCTTTTTCATTTCCTATATAGTAACAATTTCCGTTGCTTCCGGAGGCAATTGCACATATTTCCAGCATTTGACAAACTATTAAAAATAACTACTTCCATCCCAGCAATGAGTACAAAGTTTTTCTTTGGGCAGCCCGATTGCTTTTACAAGATCATTCAGGTTTTGATATTGCAAAGTGGTTAATCCGAGATTTTTTCTTATTCTCTCAACCATATTTTTATATTCTTCTGATTCAGGGTCTGAATATTTTTTCATATCCACATCTTCTGTTCCTTCCAATTGGTTTATAGCTTTACGTGTGGCCAGTTCCAATGTTTTTCTTGACCTGGAGAAATTAAGAAATTCACATGGATAAGTAAGCGGTGGACAGGAAATGCGCATGTGGACCTCTTTGATCCCTTCATTATACAGATCCCGCGTATTATCTTTCAACTGTGTGCCTCTTACAATAGAGTCATCCAGGAATATTCCCCTTTTATTCCTTATTATGGCGGGATTGGGTATTAATTTCATGCGGGCAACCAGGTCACGTGTAACCTGATTCTGGGGCATAAAACTTCGGGGCCAGGTGGGGGTGTATTTTGCATAGGGGCGCATATAAGGGATCTTGCGCTCATTGCTGTATCCAATGGCATGTCCCAGTCCTGAATCAGGTATCCCTGCAACGAAATCGGCCTCTACATTATCATTCCTTGCCAGCGCAGCTCCACATCGGTATCTTACCTCATCTACATTGATCCCTTCATAGTAAGAAGGCGGATATCCGTAATAAACCCATAAAAAGGCACAAATCTGCATTTTTTCCCCGGGAGGAAGAATTGTTTCATAACCTTCTGCTGTGATGCGGACAATCTCTCCGGGTCCCAGATATTTATCTATCTCGTAACAAAGATTAGCAAAAGAACATGATTCCGATGCTACAGAAAAACCGTCACTGTTTTTGCCGATGATTACCGGCGTGCGGCCCAGCTTATCGCGTGCAGCAATGATCTCTTTTTCGGTTAGTATCAGAATTGAACAGGAACCTTTTATTTTATCGAATACATTCCGTATCCCGGAAACAAAATCCTCTTCGTCGGCTATAAGCATAGCAATAAGTTCAGTGGGATTAACACTGCCCTGGCTGGTTTCGGAGAAGGTCCGGTGGCTCTCAAGGAAATTATTTTCAAGTTCTGCAGCATTCAGGATTTTACTGACCGTAGCTATTGCGAACTTACCCATATGTGAATTGACAACTATTGGCTGTGCTTCTGTATCACTGATAACTCCAATGCCGGAATTGCCGCTGAAATTAACAAGATCATTTTCAAACTTGGTGCGAAAGTAACCATCTTCAAGACTGTGAATAGCTCTCTGAAAACCATCCTGATGATTGTAAAATGCCATTCCTGCACGTTTGGTACCCAGGTGAGAATGATAATCTGTACCGTAAAAAACAGCAGGAACACTTTCTCCTTTCATAATCGTTCCGAAGAATCCGCTCATTTAATAATGGGTTTATATAACCTGAAAATCTAAAATTGTGTTTCCCCGTACCAAAGGACACCGTGGAACTTCTCCATGATTTCACTTTAGATATTCAGGCATCATTTATTTTTTATGAAAATTATATTTTTTGCAAATAAATAGCATATATATGTTAAAATCTTTTTTAACAAACTGTAAACAATTCATAAATTTATAAGGTTACTTAACCAGTCCGGAGATTGTTTTAAATCCTGGAATGCCTGATGAACGCGTAAGCTCGAATAAAACAGATTCAGCTGAAGTCATCATAATTCTTTCATGCCGGAATCGCTCCATTGCAAGTTCTTTGCTTTCGTGTTTACGTGACGAAACACAATCCATGACAATAACGGGATTCATTCCGTAGTCCTTTAGATCAACGGCAGTCTGGAGTACACAAACATGCGATTCGATGCCGCAAATTATTATATTCTTTGCGCCCATGCCATTTAATCTTTCAGTGAATGCAGGTTCATCGCAACAACTAAATTCCCGTTTTTCAATGTAATCAAAGCCGGGGATCTCAGTTCTTATCTCTTTTATTGTTTCACCGAGACCTTTGGAATATTGTTGGGTGACGATCAGCGGAAGTTCCAGTGCTGTTAATCCCTTTATAAGTATCCTGCAATTATTTAGCAGCCTCTCTTTATTATCCATCACAGGGAATAGTCTTTCCTGGATGTCGATGACAAGGCCAACTGTGTTTTGTCTTGTAATACGCATAACAGTGATTTAATTATTTCAGAAACTGGTTTAAACGGGTGCGGCTCATATTTTCCGTCGCTGTACACTGGTTTCTTGATTTGTCTCCCAGATAACCGCCATGATGCCTTTTCGCATAATCTTCACTTCTGAAACCTATTTTTTTCATCATCATGACCACCATAGCATCCCCAATAACTGTCATAACAGTAGTGGATGTAGTCGGAGTAAGACCTAACGGGCAAACCTCGGCCGGGTTTCCGGTAAAAATAAATGCATCAGCACATTTGGCAAGAGCGCTTTCAGCGTTTCCCGAGATAACTATTAAAGGCATTCCGGGGTACAAATTCTCAGCCAGATCTACCAGTTCAAGTATTTCTCTTGTTTTTCCCGAGTTGGAAATGAGGAGCAGAAGGTCATTTTTTTGTATAACACCTAAATCTCCATGTTGCGAATCACTCGGATGTAAAAATACTGCCGGGGTTCCGGTGGAGCTGAATGTTGTAGCGATATTAAGTGCAATCTGTCCGGCTTTTCCCGTGCCACTGGCTACTAACTTTCCTCCCTTTTTATGGACTTGTTCGTAAATGAGATCGATTGCTATTTCAAAATTTTTTCCAACAGGAATATTTTTGATTGCGTCAGCTTCCTGTTCAATAACTTTTTTTATCAGATCTTCCATTTTGTTCATTTTGTAAAAATACGCGAAAATAATAAGCTTTTATTTATTAAATCAATAAATTTGAACTATTATGTGTAAGTATAATGATGAAGCAAGTTACACCTGGGTATCTAAAGTGAGATCGTGGAGAAGTTCCAAAGTGCCTTTTAATACCGGGAAGCATAATCTTGTGTTTTCAGGATACACATGAATTGTGGATATTCTATTAAAAGCTCTTTGGATATAGTTTTAAATTATCAAAGTTTTGATATTTTTAAAACGAATTTTAGGAAAATTACAAATGAAGATACACGAATATCAGGCCATGGAACTGTTCAGCAGATACAGTATCCCTGTTCCCGATACGGTATTATGCCGGTCAGTCGCGGATATTGAGAAGAAAATTCCTGACGACGGAAAACCAAAAGTTATAAAAGCTCAGGTTCTAACGGGGGGAAGGGGTAAAGCAGGTGGCGTCAAAATTGCAGGTAACAGAGCGGAAGCTATTGAGATTGCCGGTCAAATGCTGGGAATGAATATAAAGGGACTGACAGTTGACAAAGTCCTTGTTGCTGATGCGGTTGAAATAGAAAGAGAATTTTATGCCGGGTTAATAAATGACAGGAATGCCGGATCAGTTACTTTAATGGTTTGTACGGAAGGCGGAGTGGAGATTGAAGAAGTGGCCCGTTTGTCCCCGGAAAAGATCATTAAGATAAGCATTGATCCTTTGATGGGATTAATGGACTGGCAGGCAAGAAAAATGGCTTTGAATCTCTTCGGGGATCCGAATCAGATCCGGAAGACTGCGGAAATACTGGTGCGTCTTTATCGCTTATACAGTGAAACTGATGCAACCCTGGCAGAAATCAATCCTCTTGTTCTGACAACCGGCGGACAGTTACTGGCTTTAGACGGGAAGATGAACTTTGATGACAATGCATTGTTCCGGCAGCCGGAAATTTTTGCTATGCGGGAAATCCCGGAAGATGAAAAGAAGGAGGCAGAGGCAAATGAAAAAGGATTGTCATATATACAGCTCGAAGGGAATATAGGGTGCATGGTAAACGGGGCCGGTCTTGCAATGACAACCATGGATCTTATAAAGATTTATGGTGGAGAACCGGCTAATTTTCTTGATATCGGAGGATCATCAAGTCCGCAAAAAGTAATTGATGCCATGGATATCCTTTTAAGTGATAAAAATGTAAAATCGGTGATGATAAATATTTTCGGAGGGATAACCCGTTGTGATGATGTGGCAAGGGGTCTTGTGGATGCCCTTAAGCAGATCAATACTGACATTCCGGTTGTCATACGTCTTTCAGGTACAAATGCGGAAGAGGGAAAATCAATAATAAGTGCATATGGATTGCCCGTTGTATCAACTATGAGCCAGGCCGCAAAAATTGCTATAGAGCTAAGCAAAAAACATGACTAAATTTTAAATTTATATCAGCAGGTTATTATAATTATACAAAATTTTTCCAAACTCTGATCTTATAAATTCATAAAGAGAATAAAGATGAGCATTCTTATAAATAAAGGGACCAGGTTAATTGTTCAGGGAATTACCGGCCGTGACGGCGCTTTTCATACAGGTAAAATGAAATCATACGGTACGAATATCGTCGGGGGAGTGTCACCAGGCAAAGGTGGCACTGAAATATGTGATGTTCCTGTTTTTGACACTGTGGAAGAAGCTGTAAAAGTCACCCGGGCCGATACATCCGTAATTTTTGTCCCTGCCCCCTTTGCTGCCGACGCAATACTTGAAGCCGCTTATTCCGGTGTTGATCTTATTGTGTGCATAACTGAGGGGATTCCCGTACAGGACATGATGAAAGTACTGGCTGTACTGAGTAATAAAAATGTCCGGTTAGTAGGTCCTAATTGTCCCGGACTTATAACTCCCGATGAGAGTTTGGTTGGTATCCTGCCCGGTTCGATCTTTAAAAGAGGTAATGTCGGGGTTATTTCCCGTTCAGGGACTCTCACATACGAAGTAGTCGATATGCTTACACGGGAAGGCCTCGGCCAGTCAACCTGCATTGGTGTCGGCGGTGATCCTGTAGCCGGACTGTACTTTATTGATCTTCTCGCCATGTTTGAGGATGATCCGGAGACAGATGCATTGGTACTGATTGGTGAGATCGGAGGGGATGCTGAAGAGCAGGCGGCAGTTTATATCAAAGAAAAAATGAAAAAGCCGGTAGTGGCTTTTATAGCGGGAAAGTCGGCTCCAGCGGGGAAAAGGATGGGGCACGCCGGAGCAATTATTTCCAGTGGCACGGGTACCGCTGAAGAGAAAATAAAAGCATTTAATGAAGCAGGTGTATCAGTAGCAGAAGAACCTGCAGGAATACCGGAGATATTAAAGAATAAACTGTAAGAAGGTTTTATTATAGATTTTCAGGTACAATATTTTTCATTGAGTAAGGAAGTATAATAATTATATCAATTTTAAAATCAGAGCTATGTTTAAAAAATACCATTTATCGTTTTTGATTATTCTAATTTTTTTGATCTCATGCGCTTCCAGAAGGGAATCCCCCAATTTTGTCTTTATACTGGTGGATGACCTGGGATGGGCAGACGTTAGGTGCAATTATCCGGAAAGCTTTTATGATACTCCGAACATAGACAAACTGGCAGAGAACGGGGTACGCTTTTCACAGGCATATGCTGCTAATCCGGTATGCAGTCCGACCCGCGCGGCAATAATGACAGGCAAACATCCCAACCGGGTCAATATTACTGACTGGATACCAGGCAATGATCCGAAGGATCGTCCGTTTTTGGGGCCTCAGGACAGGTCAGAGCTGGCACTTGAGGAGGTGACCCTTGCAGAAAAACTAAAAGAAAAAGGCTATAAAACATGTTTTATTGGAAAATGGCATTTGGGCGATGAGGGATTTTTCCCTGAGAATCAAGGATTTGATATAAATATTGGTGGCCATCACAAAGGCAGCCCTCCCGGTGGATATTATTCACCATATAAGAATCCTAAGATGGAAGACGGGCCTGAAGGCGAATATCTTACTGACCGGCTTACTAATGAGGGAATCCGGTTCGTCAGTGAAAACCGTGCCAAACCTTTTCTTTTATATATGGCTTTTTATACAGTACATACGCCGATACAGGCAGCTAAGAATCATTTTGAAAAGTATAAAGAGAAGAGAGAAGATCTGAATTTGGCGGAGGTGCCTCATAAACAGGAAGGGGAGGGGTGGACCAAGCTTATTCAGGAAGACCCTGCTTATGCTTCGATGGTATCGGCAATGGATGAAAATGTAGGCCGTTTAGTTCAGGCATTAAAGGAAAATGGTCTGGATGATAATACATGGATTATTTTTACCAGTGATAACGGGGGACTTTCAACTCTTTTTCGTAAGAACGCCCCCACAAATAACGGGCCTCTTCGTGCAGGTAAAGGCTGGTGCTACGAGGGAGGCATACGGGTACCGCTTATAATAGCAGGGCCCGGAGTAAAAGAGCCCGGAAGAGTTGAACATCAACCGGCAATAAGTATGGATTATTTTACAACTATACTAAATATTGCCGGAGTTGAACACAATTCCAATGATGGTACAAGTTTGCTTCCTGCATTAGAGGATCAGTCTGATATAGGGCGTGATGAGCTTTTCTGGCATTATCCTCATTACCATGGCAGTGCATGGAAACCAGGTTCAGCTTTGCGGAAAGATAACTGGAAGCTTGTTGTTCACTATGAGGATGATCGAATTGAATTATTCAACCTGGCCGAAGATCCCGGTGAAGCAAATGATATCTCGGAGGATCTGCCTGGTAGAACAAAAGCGATGAAAGCGATCTTAGACAGAAAATTGTCAGAGTCAGGGGCTGAATTTCCAAAACCTAATCCTGATTATAAATCGGGGGAGTAATCTTCTTCTTTGCTTGCCAGCATTTCATCCCAGTTGATTTTTTGGAGTTCTGTTAATAATGAGTCCCTGATTTGTGTATAAGACTGCAAATTTTCCCTGCTGACAGGTTCAACAGGGGGTGCCTCGACCTTGAGGGGATCAAATGGTTTCCCGTTTTTGTAAACCCTGAAATCGAGGTGGGGCCCGGTTGAAAGGCCGGTAGATCCAACATAGCCTATCACTTGTCCCTGCTGTACCCGTATGCCCGGACTGATGCCCCTGCCAAATCCTGAAAGGTGCATATAAAGAGTGGTATAAACCGAGTTGTGTTTTATTTTTACATAGTTTCCACCACCCCCTTTCTGATATGCACGTTCTATCACAGTGCCGTCGCCTATGCTTAATACAGGGGTACCCCGGGGCGCCGCATAATCGACTCCCAGATGGGGCCGCCTGATTCGTAAGATAGGGTGCAGGCGGCTGTAAGAAAATCTCGAACTGATACGTGAATATTTCAGAGGGGCTTTTAAGAATGCTTTTCTAAGGCTGAGGCCGGACTCATCAAAATAGTCAAATCTGTCATTCTGGTAAAAACGAAAAGCGTAATTTTTTTCACCGTAGTGATCAAACTGGACAGCATAAATTTCTCCTGTCCCTATATAAACCGAATCAACAAAAAGCTCATCATATATTACCCTGAACCTGTCGCCTCTCTGGATTGCAAAAAAGTCGATCGTCCATGCAAATATATCAGATAACTCTATTGCAAGCATGGGATCAATATCATTATCCTTCATAGTATTCCATAAAGAAGATTGAATTACGCCGCATGCATTTCGGAGTTTCTTCTGTATATTCTTTTCACCATGGTAAATATTGAGAGAATCAATGAGCTCAAAAACATAGTAATCAGTTGCAGAGCTTTCATAAATGAAATAACATGCTGTTTTCAGTGAATCGGGTTTTCTGAAAACGGTGAATTTATTGCCGCTTCTTATTTTTCGGACATCAAAGACAGTCATTGATCTCTTTGCCAACTGATCAATTGTACTCATACCCACACCGAAGTTATTGAGAATATTGCTTAAATGCTGGTTAGGTTTTACAATCCCGGTTTCCAGAATGAACGAATCTGCGGGAAGACCGTATCTTAACACAGGTTCGTGGTAATTTTCCGTTTCATATTCCGTTTGTTCTGTTTGACCGTCCCTTTTATTCCTGTTTAGCAGATATACAACAGAGATAATTATTAAAAACAAAACAGCACATGTAAATATTCTGTATAATCTTGGCATTCTCAATGTCTTGATTTATGGTTTAATAAATAATATAGAAACAATTTTTTTTGTTTTTTATTGGCTCATTTCAGTAAAATATTTATAAAACAGAGGAATTGTTTTGATTCCGTTAAAAAATTGTTCCAAAGGGAAATTTTCATTGGGAGAGTGAATGGCATCTGCTTCCAGTCCAAAGCCCATCAGCACTGATTTGATACCCAACACCTCTTCAAAGGTTGAAATAACAGGGATGCTTCCCCCGGATCTTACCGGAACAGGTTGTTTGCCATATACTTTAGCATAGGCTTTCTCTGCTGCTTTATAGGCCGGTATATCTATCGGGCACACATATCCCTGTCCTCCGTAGAGCGGTGTTACTTTAACAGTTACTGATTTTGGTGCTATTCTGGTAAAGTGATCTGTAAATTGTATGGTAATTTTTTTATGATCCTGGTTTGGTACCAGCCTTGTCGATATTTTTGCCCATGCTTTCGAGGGCAAAACTGTTTTTGCCCCTTCCCCTGTATATCCTCCCCGGATTCCGCATACATCGAAAGAGGGACGAATACCGGTACGCTCAAGAGGAGTATAGCCCTCTTCACCTGAAAGTTCTTCCACATTTATGGTTTTTTTATATTTTTGCTCATCAAATGGAGCACGGTTTAAAAGTTCGCGTTCTTCTGCAGATACTTTTATTATATCATCGTAAAATCCCGGTATTGTTATTTTTCCTTTTTTATCTGTCATACTGCTTATCATGGAACAGAGCTCGTTTATGGGATTTGCAACAGTTCCGCCAAAAATTCCTGAATGCAGGTCATGATCAGGCCCCGTGACTTCCACTTCCCAATATGCCAGTCCGCGTAATCCCGTAGTGACGGAGGGCGTTTCAGCTGAAATCATTGATGTGTCTGAAACAAGAATAATATCTGCTTTGAGCATGTCCTTATTTGCTTTACACCATTTGCCAAGATTGG
>CAZIOB010000077.1:0-2959 GCA_964540755.1 uncultured Prolixibacteraceae bacterium
CAGATTCAGATAATCCATTACCGCTTTATTTCCCATAAGGGCATCATCAGGCATTGGATTCTCCTCATCATATACCCTTAACTGATTCTGAGGGAGGATAGTGACAAAATCCTCGTTCACAGTTGGCGTCCATTCCACAGCATTGGTATTCAGCTTTAAATGGCGGATAAAAAAGTTATACATAGCAGTCCTTTTGGAGTAGCCATAATCATGTTTTTCTGCCGGTAAATGCACATTTTCCACTTTATGTTCAGCGTCGTAAAGAGCATAAACTTTTTGAATATAAGGATATTCTATCCGGGGAGTATTGTGTGTCCAGTCATTTCCGTTTGAGATCAGCATCAAAGGACGCGGCGCGCAAAGTGCTGCAATTTCAACATTATTTGTCTGGTGATGATCGCTTTTGTGAATCGGCATTCCGCTCTCACAAATGCATCCGCCGAAAAAATGGGCGGATACCTGAACGCAGGGAACCGAAACTTTTATTCTGTCATCAATAGCAGTCAGAACAAATGTCTGGGTACCACCTCCTGATCCACCTGTCATTCCTATCCTTTCAGGATCGACATCAGGCCGTGATAAAAGATATTCCAGGACACGGCGGCTGTTCCATGTCTGAAGCAACAATGCAACCGGTATTTTATGGTTCACCTGGAGGCAATCACCGTATCCAACCATATCATATGCAAAAACAATAGCCCCCATCCTGGCAAGCACCGCAGACCTGATCTGTACATAATGGGTTAATCGTTTGTCTTTCAAATGACCGTGAGGACAGAGGACTGCAGCATTTTTTTCAGCCGGTTCAGCTGGCCTGTAAAGGTTCCCTGTAATATAAAAACCGGGAAAGCTTTCAATCAAAATATTTTCAACTATATAGCCATCAAAAACCCTTGTTTTGGTAATACGTGCATTGAAATTACCTTTTATCGATGGCATCTGGTCAAGTTTCATTCCTTTTATCATTCCTCCCCTAATCATCTCTGCTCTTTCTTCCCATGACTCAAGATCATTCCACTCAGAAGCAAACTCCTTCATTTTAATATTAGCTTCATCTTCCGTCCAGTGATGACCAACACATAACATGTCGTCCTGACTGAATGATTTTATGCCGGTTATTAAAAGAATTGCGAAGATAAGATGTTTAATAGTTGATAAATTTTTCATTCTTTCTTTTTTGAAGTATTCAACAATATCATATTTTGACATTCTCCTTAATTTTATACTTAAATCTTTTCTTTGCTGCCGCATATATTTTACAGCATCAAATTTTTTCTTACTTGTTTTCATCATAATATCCGCCAAAAACAGATGTGTCAATATAGATTCTTTGTCTCACCTTGTAAAAATATAAAAAAATTATTGTCTGTCATTTGTCAGTCAGAAACATTCACTCCCAATATTTCCCAAATATCCAAAAGAATGAATATACCCGGAAATTCCATAAGAATGAATATACCCGGAAATTCCATTCTTAAAATATTTAATCTTTTGGCTCATGCCCGGGTAATATCTCTTTTACGACGTGAAACCAAAGGGATTAGCTATCTTCAGAAACCGGAAAAGATATATCTCCAGAATACTAATCTTGCCTGGTTACTGTCGGAAAGCAGGCCGGATACGGGTAGTTTAAGGGAGACCTTTTTTTATAGTCAGTTAGAGGTGCTTCATAATGTAACTTCTTCAAGGTTTGGTGATTTTACTATTGATGATAAATATACTTTCGAAATAGGATGGCCATCCAAGACACGGGAGCAGATAAAGGGAGTTCCCAATGCATATATTGCTGCTGATGGTATAAAAGGAGGATCCGGGAATAAAATACCATTATGGCTTTTTGGTTTTTTGTACTGAAAAGGGAGCTACAGATGATTTCATAATAATGTTCGTTTCATTTTATATCTTTAGGCAATATATTTACAGAATAAAATTTAAACCTCATGGAATTAAATCTTAACAATTATTACAGGTCAATCTTTTTATTTTGGTTAATGCTCCTGATTGTTAGTTTTCAGGGATGTTCTGAGTCTGAGCAAAACAGTTTCAAAGCTGATGTTATTATTTATGGCGGCACCTCTTCTGCAGTGATCGCAGCCGTTGAAGTGGTGCAGTCAGGTAAATCGGTGATGATAGTTTCACCGGATGTTCATTTGGGAGGACTTACAGCAGGGGGCCTTGGCTGGACAGACACCGGCAAAAAGGAAACAATCGGAGGCCTGGCGCGAAATTTTTATCACCGGATTTACAACCATTATCAACAAGAAGAGGCATGGAAATGGATGCGACAGGAGGAATACGGGAATACGGGACAGGGAACGCCGGCTATAGATGGCGACAGACGGACTATGTGGATCTTTGAGCCTCACGTGGCAGAAAAAGTTTTCGAAGAGATGGTGGCTGAAAATAATATCCGGATCTTCAGGGATGAATGGCTTGTCAGGGAAAATGGGGTGGAAAAGGCCAATGGAAAGATTGTTTCCTTTACTACCTTGTCAGGTAAAACTTTTCGCGGAAAGATGTTCATAGATGCCACATATGAAGGTGATTTGATGGCTGCCGCAGATGTAAGTTACCATGTGGGGCGCGAGGGAAAAGAGGTTTACGGTGAGACATGGAACGGCATTCAGACCGGTGTGTACCATCATCGTCACCATTTCAAAGTACTTGATGCGCCTGTTGATCCTTACAAGGTGCCCGGTGATCCTTTAAGCGGATTGCTTCCCCGCATCAGTCCTGACCCGCCGGGAGAAAAGGGAAACGGCGATCACCGGGTACAGGCATACTGCTTCAGAGTATGCATGACCAATCATCCTGAAAACCGTCTTCCTTTTCCCAAACCTCAGGATTATGACTCAACACAATATGAATTGCTACTCCGGATTTTTGATGCCGGCTGGCGGGAATGGTTTCAAAAATTTGATGCTATCCCGAACAGGAAGACAGATACCAATAATCACGG
>CAZIOB010000078.1:0-17909 GCA_964540755.1 uncultured Prolixibacteraceae bacterium
AATAAACAATTATAATGAGATGAATATGAGACCCTGTGACCAGGGTTAATAAAATGTTATTGCCGGAAATCATTTTTCCACGGCTGCCTGAATAATTAATTATTAAACAGAATTACTAAAAGAGAAACAAATAAAACAATTTATTATGATTGGAAAACGGATTATCACATTCATTTTTGCCGGATTGCTGCTTGTCCCTGCATTAGCCCAGGAGAAGTTAACGCTTGACCTGGAAGCTGCTAAAGAGCATGCCCTGAATTATAACCGTACGGTTAAAAATTCCGGACTTGCCGTGGATCAATCCCGGGAGCAATTAAGGGAAACAATTGCTGCAGGACTGCCACAGGTAAATGCAAATGCCGACTATTCCAATGCTATGGGGGCTAAAATAAAAATTCAGTTCGAGGAAGGAATGCCTCCTACGGAAATCCCTATCAAACCGACAAGTAATTTTAATTTGCAGGTCGGACAGCTAATATTTAACGGTGGCTATATTGTGGGGATACAGACTGCAAAACTTGCAGAAAAATTATCAGAAAAAAATCTGGAGAAAACAGAACAGGATGTTGTGAGCCAGGTCACAGAGAGTTATTACCTGGTACTTATTTCACAGGAATCACTAAAGGTATTGAAGGCAAATACAGACAATCTCCGCGAGATCTACAATAAAACAAAACCAATGGTAAAAGTAGGGATGATGGAGAAAGTTGAGCTGGATCAGTTATCAGTTCAGGTTAATACCCTGGAAAATGCAGTGAGGTCTGCCGAACGGCAACTTGAAATGGCCGGAAATCTTATGCGTATCCAGCTCGGAGCAACGGCAGATACCGAAATAGAGCTCACTGAAACATTGCAGGAATTTATTAGCAGCTATGACCAGGATATGGGAATAGATTTTTCTTTTAATTTACAGCAAAATCTTGATTATCAGTTACTTGATTTACAAGAAGATATAACGGAAAAACAGATAAATATGCAAAAAGCAACTTACCTGCCGACAATTTCCGGATACTATAATTTTACCAGGAAAATATTAAAACCTGCATTTGACATGTCTCCTGCACATATGATCGGTTTTCAAATGAGTATTCCCGTCTTTTCCAGCGGAGAAAGGCATTCTAAGGTAAGACAGGCAAAAATTGACCTGGAAACTACAAAAAATAGTAAGCTGCTTCTGAAGGAACAACTCGATATCCGATTCGAACAGTTGCAGTTTAATTTAAAAAGTGCAGTGGAGAGTTACAAAACCCAGAAAAAAAACGTTGAGGTTGCAAGAGATGTTTATCAGAATCTGAAACGAAAATATCAGCAGGGTATGATCTCTGGACTCGAGCTCACAACTGCGGATAATAATTATCTGCAGTCCGAGTCAAATTATCTGACTTCAATGCTAGAGGTACTTCAGGCACAAAATGAACTGGAAACATTAACAGGAGAAATATTAAAACATGAACCCTAAGGGTAAAAACACGATAAAAAGATTTACCAAAAGTCAGAATACAGCATCAAAAATTATTAAATCATAAATAATCAGCGTCATAAAAATATATAATAATGAAAACAAAAAACATCAAAGCAATAGCATTTTGTATCACTCTGGCAATTATTAATTCCTGTGTTCCTTCAGGGAAAAAAGAAATCAAACAGGAAACCGGTAACGAGTTACCTGATAAAGAACCGGTAAAAGTAATGGAATTACAATACCAAACCATAAGCCGTTCAGTAGAATATCCGGCTAACTTAATTGCCTATGAAGAAGTTCATCTGGCACCTGCTTCACCGGGGCGGATTGAAGAAATACATGCTGAGGTTGGTGACAGGGTAATCAAAGGAGACTTACTTGTGCAAATGGATCGTACCCAATTACACCAGGCGCAGGTACAGCTTAAAAATCTGGAAACCGATTTCAGGCGTCTCGATACCCTTGCCAAATATGGAAGCATTGCAGAGCAACAGTATGACCAGCTACAGACCCAATATGAAGTAGCACAGTCAAACGTCGAGTTCCTGTCTGAAAACACCCGCCTGACATCTCCGTTTAACGGTGTGATCACGGGGCGCTACTTTGAACCGGGAGAACTCTATTCCGGGGCACCCAATACCCAGGCAGGCAAGGCTGCAGTATTGTCAATAGCTCAAATAGACAGGCTGAAGGCTATTGTATCGCTATCGGAAAATTACTTCCCGATGGTAAAAAACGGCATGAAAACAACAATTTTTACAGATACCTACAAGGGAAGAGAATTCACTGGCCGTCTATTTCTTGTCCATCCAACTATCGATCCGGTCAACAGGACCTTCAACGTAGAGGTATTGATCGATAACAGTAAAAGAGAACTACGCCCCGGAATGTTTTCCCGGGTTACTTTTGATCTGGATGAAATAGAAGCAATACTTGTACCGGCAATAGCAGTATTGAAAATGCAGGGTTCCAACGAACGTTATTTGTTTACTGCCTCAGGAGGTAAGGCTAACAGGATTTCCGTCAGAATCGGAGAAAGATATGATGACAAAATTGAAGTGTTCTCAGATGAACTGGAACCGGGTGACCGGATAATTGTCAGCGGACAGGGACGCTTACTGGATGAAACACCGATTGAAGTAGTTAAATAATTTTAAACCCAAACAACATCACAAACCAAAAAAGACAAATAATATGAGTATATATAAAAATGCTGTTAACAAGCCCATTACTACCCTGATGATTTTTACGGCCATTATAGTAATGGGTATATATTCACTTGTACAGATACCGGTTGACCTTTATCCTGAAATGGATCCGCCGTTCATATCTGTTATGACCACCTATGCAGGTGCAAATGCAAGTGATATTGAAACAAATGTGACGCGCCAGATTGAAGATGCTCTTAACACGGTGGACGGACTGAAAGAGATCACTTCCACTTCCTCTGATAATCTTTCGGTTATAAATCTTGAATTTGAATGGGAAACAAATCTCGATGAAGCAACCAATGATATCCGCGATGTTATTGACCGCATCAGGGACTATCTCCCTGATGGAACCGAACGCCCAATGATATTCAAATTCAACACCAGTATGATGCCTATCGTATTTTATGCTGTAACGGCGGAAGAGAGCTATGCAGGACTTGAAAAATTACTTGATGAAAAAATCATTAATCCCCTTAACCGTATCGAGGGAATTGGTTCCATCGGGATGATGGGTATCCCCAGAAGGGTTATATATGTAAACACCGATCCGAAGTTACTTGAGTCTTATAATCTCACCCTCGAACAAATCGGGAATACCATTGCAATGGAAAATATGAACCTCCCATCGGGAAATGTTAAAATGGGGCAGATTGACTACCAGTTGCGTGTACAGGGAGAATTTAACACAAGTTCACGAATAGAAGATATTGTGGTTGGCAACATGGCAGGCAAACCGGTTTATATTCGCGACGTTGCTATAGTAAGAGACTCTATCAAAGACCTGACACTCGATGAAAGGATTAACGGGAAACCCGGCTTAAGGATGTTTGTGATGAAGCAATCGGGAGCAAATACGACAAAAGTTGCCCGTAAAGTGAGGCAAAATCTCAAAGAACTGCAAAAGGAACTTCCGCCCGATATAAAGATTAACCTTATCATGGATACCTCCGATTTCATCAAAGGATCCATAAATAACCTGTCAAAAACTCTGATGTGGGCCTTTCTGTTTGTTATTCTGGTAGTATTATTCTTCCTTGGAAGGTGGAGGGCAACATTTATTATAATACTCACAATACCAATCTCCCTTATAGTCGCATTTCTTTATCTTTATATTACAGGGAACTCCATAAATGTAATCTCTCTGACTTCATTATCCATTGCTATCGGGATGGTGGTGGACGATGCAATCGTTGTGCTGGAAAACATAACCCGTCATGTTGAGAGAGGTGCAACACCCCGTGAAGCAGCTATTTATGCTACTAACGAGGTATGGCTGGCAGTTATAATTACCACGCTGGTAGTTGTAGCTGTATTCTTTCCGCTGACTTTAGTAGGTGGAATGACCGGCGTAATTTTTAACCAGCTGGGATGGATTGTTACAATAACTGTGGTTACTTCAACTTTAGCCGCAATTTCCCTTACTCCCATGCTTTCGTCCAAATTTCTTAAACTGAGGGAACCAAAAAAACGTCCCTCAATTCTTAGCTACGACAGGACAATTGGGAAAGGATTGGGATGGCTTGATAATTTTTACGAGACAACACTTCGCTGGGCGCTGCATCATAAATTATTTACACTATTCATGTCACTTGCTGTTTTTATAGGTTCGATGTTCCTGATGAGATATATCAGTACCGACTTCATGCCGGAAGCGGATGAAAGCAGGATTAACGCCGAGATTGAACTCCAAACAGGCACACGTGTCGAAGAAACGATGAAAACCGCCCGTTACCTGGAAAATGTAATTCAGCAAAAATTTCTGGAGGTAGAGATATTGGCTGCCTCATCGGGCGCCGATGATGAGGGCAGCATGTTTTCACTTTTTTCCACTACAGGATCCAATATGATAAATTTAATGATGCGCCTGACACCTATTGAAGAAAGGGGAAAATCAGTATGGGACATTGCTTCTGAACTGCGTGAAGAGATCGCTGCGCTGCCGGAAGTTATTAATTTTAATGTTGAAACCGGTGGTGGTATGACATTGGGAGGTGGTGGCAATACTGTGGATGTTGAGTTATACGGTTATGATTTCGATGTTACTAATGCTTTAGCTGAAGATATCTTAAAAAAAGTATCAGAAGTACCCGGTGCAATAGATGTCCAGATAAGCAGAAAAAAAGACAAACCGGAATTACAGTATGTCCTTAACAGGGATAAACTGGCTCTTCACGGCCTGACTACCGGTCAGGTTTCAACATATATAAGGAACAGGGTAAGCGGATTGGTAGCTTCCCAATACAAAGAGGAAGGAGAGGAATATGATATTAATATAAGATTTAAAGAAGAATTCCGGAATTCGATAACCGATCTTGAAGAATTTTCTATCCTTACACCTGCAGGGAAACGGATAAGACTCAAAGAGCTTGGAGAAATTAAAGAATATTGGTCACCTCCCAATATAGAGCACAAAAGAAGGGAACGGATCGTCACTATATCTGCAAAACCTGACAGGATAGCGCTTGGTGAACTGGCCTCACGCATCCAAACTACAATCGGCGATGTCGTAATCCCAAGGGATGTAATGATAAATGTAGGAGGGGCTTTTGAAGATCAGCAGGAATCCTTCACTGACCTTGGATTACTACTTATCGTAGGCTTAATTCTGGTATTCATAGTTATGGCCTCTCAGTTTGAATCTTTTACTATGCCGTTTGTCATAATGTTTTCCATACCATTTGCATTTACCGGAGTCCTTTTAGCCCTGTTTCTGACAAATACCACATTGAGTGTGGTAGCTGCACTGGGAGCTGTGTTGCTGATCGGTATTGTAGTTAAGAACGGTATAGTACTGATTGACTTTACAAACCTGATGCGCGACAGAGGGCTGGAACTATACGAAGCAATTGCCATTTCAGGAAAATCAAGATTGCGGCCAGTATTGATGACGGCTGCCACTACTATCCTCGGTATGATGCCGCTGGCTCTGAGCACCGGTGAAGGAGCCGAAATATGGCGTCCCATGGGCATAACTGTTATCGGCGGACTCGTATTTTCAACCCTTGTAACTATGGTGCTGGTTCCTGTTATGTACGGTCTTCTGGCTCATAAGGGGGAACGTAATAAAAGAAAATCAGTCGTCAGTAAGTTCCGGTTCATGGAAGAGAAATAGAATTAATTAATGATTCCATCTTATCCGGCGAAGGATAGGATGGGATATTTTCAAACATAACCTTTTATACATTTGTAAATCGGATTCAACAATGAGCCATTCCCAAAAAGCAGAAATAAAAGAAAATAAGGTGTTAATCAATAAAAATTTTACTTTTTATACCGAACTCATTAATTGTTTTTGAAATTTGATAACAAAACATACCGGCGGGAGTCAATAAATAAATTGTAAATTGTAAATAAAAAATTGTATCATGAAAGCAGTAATGATAATTTTCAACCAGGCCAATACGGAGAGAGTCGAATATATGTTAGACCGGCTGGATATAAGAGGTTTTACGTGGTTTAACGATGTCAGGGGCCGGGGCAGTGAAACCGGCGAACCACGTATGGGCACTCATACCTGGCCTGAAATGAACTCGGCAGTCCTTACCATAATAAACGATGATAAAGTGGATGAGTTACTCGAAAAAGTAAAAAAGCTTGACGAGATAAATGAAGAGGTCGGTGTAAGAGCTTTTGTGTGGGATATAGAAAAAACGGTGTAAAGAAATATCTATCGTTGAAAAATTTCCTTAATTATAATCAGCTGTTTATAAAAAAGTAAAGAGTAATTTATTCGATAGTATAATTATATAATTTACCTCCTTCACTACCTACAAGCAGATTGAGGCTTCCCGAATTATCTGAAAGCTTACCTATACTGAACTCACTGTTGCCCTGCAGAGGGAAGTCTTTATGTATTTTACCGTCGGGATTAAAAAGATAAATCCTGTTGGCTTTAGCATCAACAATACCTACTTTTTTCAGATTATAAGCAAAAGTATAAACATTAGGCGGATAAATAATAGGATTATCAAATTTCTCACTAAACTGTTTTTTCCCTTTTTCATCTATGACAGTTAATTCATCGCCATCAACAAAAATAAAATCAGGCACTTTATTGCCATCAATATCATCAACCGCAAAATAATGATCACCACTAAACTTTGCAGTCTTCTTTTCCTCGTATTCACCATTAAAATAGAGATAATATACCTTCCCTGTATTATCATCAGCCACTATTTTCGGCCTTCCGTCAAGATTCAGGGCCAGTGGATTTTCTGAATTCTCAAAACGGGCCTTTGTCGGGACACGTGTCTCACCTCTCCTGTTTTGTATATAAATCCGTGATTTGTCCTTAAAAACAATATAATCCCTGCCCGCCACCCGGAAATGCTGAACGGGAGTTACCACTTGATGGTCAGTCTGGCCGAAAACCCAGCCATCAACAATTTTCCCTGAAGAATCATATGCATATATCTTTTTATCTTCCCCCGCCACAAAATAGCGGTAATCACGATTGTTATTATAATCGAAAACATTAACGCCGTTTGTCGCAGGAGAACGCAGGGAGACCGGGAAATGAGCCACATTATTACCATTTCTGTCGATTAGAAACAGCTTCTCTTTAGTATTGAAAAGGTATTGCAGCTTACCATTCTTATAATAATCTACCTGATGTATTCCGCTGAGTATGGGCCCCGGAAGTGAAATGCTCCATCTGACCCTCCCTTTATCAGTCAGCTGATGCAAAGTGTTGTTTTTATCCTGCAGGATGATATCCATATTTTCGCGATCATCATGATTAACAGCCAGAGCCGGCTTCAAGCCTATATCGCTGCCAATCGTACTTTGCCATGTCGTTTGTGCTTCCTCGCCCGGATCAGGATTATAAGAGACAGATACGGCATTGAAATATATACCTTTGTCATGCTGTACCTGCCAGTTAACTGCATTATACTTTCGAATTGTTTCCTCTTGCTTTATTGCTTTCCTGATAAAATTATTATCAAAAATATCTTTACTTAAACCAAATGTCTTGTTTATATCTATATACACGTTAAAATTAGAACGCCCTGAGCTATTCTGCCTGAACCGCATATACCGCAGGTCTTTTGCCAGGGTTGCATCAAGAACCATGCTGCGAAGATAACCTGTCAGTCCGGCTTTGGAATTTGAGAATACCATGAAATTATCATAAAAAGCCACATACCGGGCTTCTGCCATTGAAAAGGGAATGCCCAGCCAGATTCCCGGGAAAGATGGATACGGGAAACTGTAAATATTATAACTGATCTCTTCATCGACCTTATATTCAGACCTCATCTCACTCAGCTCAGTCCCGGCTCCGGCAGCATAAGCTGCCAGTAATTTCTGTAATTGTTCTTCAGCAGCTGTTTTACCTTCTGTATGTATAATAAAAAATGCTGTTTTATTTTCAGGGTTAACCGGAATAATATTTACAGAAACAATTATTTCATCACGGGCCATCCCCGTAAAAATTTTACGGACATCATCCTTAAATCCGCTTTCAAAGCGTTTAATACGCTCTTCACGCTTGTAATACGACCCGGAATGTTTAAAGTATTCCTCCAGATGCATAAAAAACTTTTCCTTATCGTTAAATGAAAAGCTACAAAAAAATGATGTCTCCCGAGGCAGTATTTCATCAGCCCCTGAATTTACAGGTTGCTGGCCGTTAAAAACTGAAAGAAAATGATTTAGTGAGTCATCTGCTGCTGAGATTCCACTGAGAACCAGATGATCATCACTGAAACGGAAATCAAGTTCGCTCCATGCGGCAAAATCTTTAAATTTTGAAGCTTTCTCCCGGGAGCTGTATTTTACTGTTTCACCAAATTCATCAACTCTCTCTTCCGGCTGTCCATTAAGAAAACTATCCAGGAATTGAGGGAAATTAGCATGATTAATATATAAAGAAACCTCCCCTGCATTTGCTGTTTTATTCACTTCCCGGAAATAGGGATTATTAATTATGCCGGGCGTTTCTAATTGCCTTATAGCCTGCTCCAGGGAAAGAGATTTAGTACTTATTAGTAATATGCCATGTATAAAAGAATAAAATACCGTTGTCTGTCCATTATCACGGCTGATCTCAATAATCCTGGAATCACCATATTCCTTTTCACTGTATTTATGATATTCTTCAGGATAATATAGGTGAATCAAATTCTCAAGCATTTTTTTCCGTCCGGAGTTTTTTGCTTCTTTTATGATCAGCGGAATAAGCTGATTTCTTCCCGTGAAACCAAAGGAAAGAATAAACGGACTGTTACCTAAACTTTTAGGAATCTCTTCCGAATTATTTATAAGTGTATCAATTTTTTGAAGTGACGAAAAGAAAGATTTGCCGGTCCCTGATCGGATAAGTTCATTAATAAAAAGATTTTCAAATGGGAAGGAGCGGACAGACTGAAATTCGAAAAAAAAAGGAGAGGAAACAGGAATAGCTTCATATAATGATGTATCCTTTTCGAAAGATACCTCCTCCCGCGAAAAATAAAAATATCCTGCAGTTAAAGCCAGAAGCAGGATTACTATTATTATTACCAGGTTCCGCTTCATTCCTCACAACATTTTTTTCAAAACTACAAAACTGAACAACTTAAAAAGCGAATTTTTCCGATTAATAATTAAAAGCTGAATGTTAATAACTTACGCTATAACTGTTTTGCAACCTCAACTTCCTGAAAAGCCTCAATGTTATCTCCCACTTTGATATCATTGAAATTTTCAATGTTCAATCCGCATTCATAGCCGCTTTTGACTTCCTTTACATCTTCTTTAAATCTTTTCAGCGAACCGAGATTTCCCGTATATATGACAATACCTTCACGAATAACACGGATTCTGGAGTTACGGGTAATCTTACCGTCACGAACTATACATCCGGCAACAGTGCCCACTTTTGTAATTCTAAAGGTTTCAATTACCTCGGCAGTGCCTGTTATCTCCTCTCTGATTTCCGGGGAAAGCATTCCCTCCATAGCTGCTCTTATTTCGTTAATGGCGTCATATATAATAGAATATAAACGTATATCTATTTGTTCCCTTTCGGCCAGTTTTCTTGCACTGAGTGACGGCCTTACCTGAAAACCTATAACTATGGCTTCGGAAGCTGCAGCAAGAAGAATGTCCGACTCTGATATCTGTCCCACAGCTTTATGCTTAACATTAACCTGGATTTCTTCAGTAGAAAGCTTTATCAATGAATCTGAAAGCGCTTCGACTGATCCGTCCACGTCGCCTTTAATAATAAGATTCAGTTCCTGGAAATTACCAATTGCAATACGCCGTCCGATCTCATCAAGTGTGATATGTTTTTGTGAGCGAAGGCCCTGCTCACGTGCCAGCTGTTCACGTTTACTGGCAATACTGCGTGCTTCACGCTCATTATCCAATACATTAAAATTATCGCCTGCCTGCGGTGCACCGTCAAGTCCCAGAATTATAGCCGGTTCAGCAGGGCCTGCTTCCCCGATCTTCTGGTTCCTCTCATTAAACATTGCCTTCACATGTCCGAAATACTTACCGGCCAGAATAATATCGCCAACCTTGAGTGTTCCGCTCTGGACAAGAATTGTTGCTACATAACCACGGCCGCGATCAAGTGAGGATTCAATGATAGTCCCGTTAGCTTTCTTATCAGGATTAGCTTTCAATTCAAGAAGTTCTGCTTCGAGGAGTACTTTTTCAAGTAACTCCGGGATCCCGTCCCCTTTTTTTGCGGAGATATCATGTGACTGATACTTACCTCCCCAATCCTCAACAAGGAAATTCATATTGGCAAGTTCCTCTTTTATCTTTTCAGGGTTTGCTCCGGGTTTATCGATCTTATTAATAGCAAACACAATAGGCACTCCTGCTGCTGTAGCATGGTTTATGGCCTCCACCGTCTGGGGCATTACATTGTCATCCGCTGCAACTATAATAATTGCAATATCAGTTACCTGAGCGCCCCGGGCACGCATGGCAGTAAATGCTTCATGGCCCGGAGTATCGAGAAAAGTTATCTTCTTTCCGTTCTCCAGGCTTACGTTGTAAGCTCCGATATGCTGTGTTATACCTCCGGCTTCCCCTGCAATAACATTTGTGTTTCTGATATAATCAAGCAGAGAGGTTTTACCGTGATCAACATGTCCCATAACAGTAACAATGGGAGGACGAGGCACTAAATCCTCATCGGAATCTTCCTTTGAATCAATTGATTCCTGAATGTCGGCACTTACAAACTCAAGACTATATCCAAATTCTTCTGCCACAATGGAAAGAGTCTCTGCATCAAGGCGCTGGTTAATCGATACAAACAGTCCAAGGCTCATACATGTCGAAATGATTTCATTGACATTCACATCCATCATATTTGCCAACTCGCTGGCAGATACAAACTCTGTCACTTTCAATACCTTCTTGAGCTTATTCTGTTTTTCAAGATCAGCTTGTTTTTTCTCGCTGAAAGCAGCCCTTTTATCCCTCCTGTGTTTTGACCCTTTGGATTTTCCCTTAGAGGTGAGACGTGCAAGCGTATCCTTTATCTGCTTCTGTACTTCTTCCTCATCAACCTCTTTTTTCAAAAGAACTTTTTTCTTCCTTCCCTGTTTGTGAATTTTCCTTTCACCTCTTTGCTTCTCTCCCTGTTTCCCTTCCAGCTCAATTTTGCCTGTTTCTTTTATCCTTCTTCGACGTTTTCTGCCCGAAGATATTTCACTTGTCTTCTGTTTTTCCTCCGGAATCTCGATCTTTCCGACAACTGTCGGTCCGTTAATCTCCTGTGGCCTGGCCTTAATAACCTCCTCATGTTCTTTTGGCTTCACTGCAGGTTTTTCAACCTTCTTTTCTTTTGATCTGGCCTCTTCTGCTTTCTTTCTGAGCCTCTCCTTCCTCTCTTTCTCTCTTTCTTTTCTTGATTTCTTTGGCGGACGGGTCTTCTGATTCAGAGATTCCAAATTAATTTTTCCTACAACTTTAATATCAGATACCTTCGGAATATCTGTTTCCTGCTCTTCTTCAGAAGGCTTCCCCTCAGGCTGCTTACTGTCGGTTATAACTTTTTCTTTTTCTGGTTCTTCCTTCTCAGGTTCAATAGGTTCAATAGGTTCAACCTCTTTTTCTTTCTTTTCTTCCGGTTTTGTTATGGATTTCACGGCAGATTGCTCCTCAGCGCTTATCACTTCCTTTGGGCGTTCCTCTTTTTTCTCTTCACTAATTTTCTCCTCTTTCTTCTTTTCTTTTTTCTCTTCTTTTATTTCTTTTTCTTTTTCCTCAGGAATTTTTTCTGCCTTTTCAGGCTTCTTTTCTGATAATTCCGCTCTTATCTTTTCAGGAGGAATAACCTTTTCCTCTTTTTTTTCTTTTTTATCAGGCTTTTCCTCTTCTTCCAACTCTTCTTCAACAACCTCCTCTACCTCTTCCTCAATCTCCTCTTCAATCTCCTCTTCAATCTCCCCGGGGATTTCTTCTTCAATTTCCTCTTCTTTTTTCTCATCCCCGATTGAAATAACCTCCTGTTTAGGCCGATGGCTTTTGAGTATAATTTTTTCCGATTCTTTTTTAAGGTTCAGGTCAATTTTATATTCTTTTTCTAAAAGAGCAATAGCTTCTTCATCAACCTTCGTATTCGGATTTGAATCTATTTTAAACCCTTTTTTATGAAGGAAATCGACAATAGTATGAATCCCTACGTTAAATTCTCTCGCAAGTTTACTAAGCCTTATCGTCTTGCCTGCTGTCATAAAATATTTATTCTTTTCTTTTCCTCAATGCTAATACTGTGCAAGTTTAACAAAAAGTTGCAACAGTAATTTTATTATTAGTCTATTTTTATTTTATTCAAATTCAGACGACAGTATTTTTAATACTTCGTCAATGGTCTCCTCCTCGAGATCAGTCCGCTTAATAAGCTCGTTTCTCGGGATATTTAATACATTTTTAGCTGTATCACATCCGATTGCTTTCAGGGTATCGAGAATCCATCCATCAATCTCATCGGCAAATTCATCAAGATTGACATCTTCATCATCTTCCTCCATTTCCCTGTAAACATCTATCTCATAACCTGTAAGCTGACTGGCAAGTTTGATGTTAAGTCCTCCTTTACCTATTGCCAGAGAAACTTCTTCGGGCTTTAGATAAACATCGGCTCTTTTTTCGTCCTCAAATATTTTTATATTATTGATCTTCGCCGGATTAAGCGCCCTTTTTATAAACAACTGAATATTCGAAGAAAAATTAATAACATCAATATTTTCATTACGAAGTTCACGCACTATCCCATGAATACGTGAACCCTTCATGCCCACACAGGCACCCACGGGATCAACTCTTTCATCATATGATTCAACCGCCACTTTTGCACGTTCGCCGGGTACGCGGACAATCTTCTTGATTGTTATTAAACCATCAAAAATCTCGGGTATCTCCAGTTCAAAAAGTCTTTCAAGAAAAGCCGGGGCTGTCCGCGATAAAATGATCATCGGATTATTATTTCTTAATTCCACCTTATATACCACAGCACGCACCGTATCACCCTTTCTGAAAAAATCGGAGGGTATTTGCTCTGATTTAGGCAATAATAATTCATTTCCTTCATCATCCAGTATAAGTATCTCCTTTTTCCAGACCTGATATACTTCACCTGTAACTATGTCGCCTATCTTATCCTTATATTTTCCATAAACATAATCTTTTTCCAGCTCAAGTATCCTGGTGGCAAGATTTTGACGCAGGTTTAAAATTGCACGGCGCCCAAAATCAATAAGCTTAACCTCATCTGTCACCTCCTCGCCAACTTCATAATCACTGTCTATCTTTTGTGCCTCGGATAATGTTATCTGCAAATTCGGATCTTCAAGCTGATCATCCTCTACAACTTCACGATTCCTCCAAATTTCAAAATCGCCCTTATCAATATTAATGATCACATCAAAATTTTCGTCGGTACCGTATTGCTTAATAAGCACACTGCGAAAAACATCTTCCAGGACGCTCATCATGGTCACCCTGTCGATATTTTTCAACTCTTTAAATTCAGCAAAAGTATCTATAAGACTAATATTTTCCATCTATTTATCCTATTTAAACGTAACAATAACTTTAGCGCTCTTTATCTCATCGTAACCCAGATCGTAATTTCTAACTATCAACTGCTTTTTTTTATGTCCCTCAACCTTTTCACGGCTATATGACTCCAGAACGACTTTTTCTGATCCTGCATCTTTTAATACTCCCCTGATTCCAATCCCTGAATTTGTCATTATTTCCACCTCTCTTCCAATATTCTTAATAAATTGTTCCTTAACTTTAAAAGGCCGGGACAATCCCGGAGAAGAAACCTGTAATTCAAAATCTTCCTCTTCCCTGTCGAGTTTTAGTTCAATATATCTGCTAACCTTTGCACAGTCATCAATATTTAGTCCGTCGAAACTGTCAAGAAAGACATGGATCACATTAGATGAACTTACAGTAATATCTACAAGAAACGTTCCATCCTCCAGGCACTCCTTAACCAACCTTTCTATTTCATACTTATTGATCATCATTAACCTCCAACAAAATAGGGAACCTACGGTCCCCTAATTCAGGTTTTCTAAAAAATCACCGCAAAAATAGTAATTTAATTAATAAAAAGCAAAAAATAAAAGTCATGATAAATGCCTTAAATCGAATTAATTAAAGTTATATATTTATACACTGAATTATTGCCCTGTAAGGCAGTTCTATAATCATGATTTCTATTAAGGAACTGATTATCAAATCCGTTAAAGGTCAAAATATTAAACCTGATCAAAGATTAATGTAATACAACCGGAAGATGGAGGGAACAGAGCTGCAGATAAAAAAAACAGGCAATAAAATTTAATGTGAAACCTAAAAGAATTGGTCATTAATTAGTTTAAAACTATATTTGCAACGCTTAAAACAATTATTAATGGAATTTAAAGCTACAGACATTGCTGCTTTCCTTAACGGAGAAATTGTGGGTGACAGTGATGTCATAGTTAACACTGTATCCAAAATTGAAGAGGGAAGTCCCGGCAGTCTCTCTTTTCTGGGTAATCCCAAATATGAAAGTTATATATACACTACTGAGGCATCTATAGTTTTGGTAAACAGAGATTTTGTGCCAAAACAAAAGCTGAATGCCACACTTATTATGGTTGACAACCCATACAACTCATTTGCCTCTCTGCTTGAACTGTATATTCAAAGTAAGGAAAATTCCCTGAAAGGCATAGAAAAACCCAGCTATATTGACACAACCGTAAAAAGGGAAGATGACATATATGTCGGAGCATTTACATATATTGGGAAAAATACTAAAATTGGCAAAGGGGTTAAGCTTTATCCCCATGTTTATATTGGAGAAAACGTAACTGTCGGCGATAACTGTACATTATATGCAGGGGTCAGGATTTATAGTGATTGTATAATCGGTAACAGGTGTATTATACATGCCGGAGCAGTAATTGGCTCAGATGGGTTCGGATTCACCGAGCAATCTGATAAAAGCTACAGAAAAATTCAGCAAATTGGTAATGTAGTCATAGAAGACGATGTTGAAATTGGCGCCAATACAACTATTGACTGTGGCACACTCGACTCCACAGTTATCAGGAAAGGAGCAAAAATTGATAATCTTGTCCAGATAGCCCATAACTGTGAAATTGGAGAAAATACGGTAATTGCGGCTCAGACAGGACTGGCAGGTTCAACAAAAGTGGGTAAAAACTGCAAATTCGGAGGCCAGGTAGGTATTGCCGGGCACCTCTCTATTGGAAATAACGTACAAATCGGGGCACAATCAGGCGTAACAAAGTCGATCAGCGACAACCAGATTGTACTGGCATCACCTGCTTTTAACTATAAAGATGCCTTGAAAACATATACAATTTACCGCAATCTTCCCAAACTAAGGGAAGAATTGATACAACTTCAAAAAGATGTAAAATTGCTTCAACGTGGTGATTCTTCTGCTTCAAAGTAAAAAATTATGGTAGTAAGGCAAAAAACATTAGCTAATTCATTTAAAATTAAAGGAAAGGGATTACATACCGGTGTAAACGTAACAATGAACTTCCTTCCTGCTCCTGAAAATCACGGATTCAAATTCAAACGAGTTGACCTTAAGAATAAACCTGTTATAGATGCTGATGTCGATCTGGTGATTGATACCTCCAGGGGAACACTTCTTGAAAAAAACGGCGCCCGTATAGGAACAATCGAACATGCTTTGGCTGCCCTGGTAGGAATGGATCTTGACAATGTACTTATAGAAGTCGATAATGAAGAAGCCCCGATAATGGACGGAAGTTCCCGTTATTTCACAGAAGCAATACAAAAAGCAGGGATCAAAGTACAAAAAGCTGAAAGGGAATATTTAGAAATTGAGGAAAAGATAGAGATATTTGATGATAAATCGGGTTCGCATATCATTGCATTGCCTGATGATGATTACAGTTTAAATGTAATGATCTCATTTAATAAATCAAGGGTACTTAACAACCAGTATGCTACCCTCGATTCAATAAAAAACTTTAAAGATGAAATTGCCAATTGCCGCACTTTTGTCTTTTTACATGAACTGGAATTCCTATTGAATAATAATCTGATAAAGGGCGGCGAACTGAATAATGCCATTGTGATAATTGACAATGAAGTCTCGCAGAAGGAGCTGGACCGCCTGGCAGATCTGTTTCATCATGATCATGTTGAGGTAAAACCCCAGGGGATACTAAATAATCTCGAACTCTATTTCGACAATGAATGTGCACGGCACAAACTACTCGATGTAATAGGTGACCTTATACTGTGCGGCAGGCATATAAAGGGACGGATTATTGCTACAAAGCCCGGCCACCGCCCTAATACGATATTTGCTCATGCCCTTAAAGAGGCGTGGAAACAAAAAAATACAAAACCACCGGTTTATGATCCGGATAAGCCGCCTGTCCTGGATATTAACCAGATCAGCAAGCTGCTGCCGCACCGCTATCCTTTTCTGATGGTTGATAAGATAATATCTGTTACAGATAAGGAAGTAATAGGTATAAAAAATGTAACAATCAACGAACCTTTTTTTCAGGGACATTTTCCTGATGAACCTGTAATGCCCGGGGTTCTGCTAATAGAGGCTATGGCGCAAACCAGCGGATTCCTGGTGCTTTGCCAGCTGGAAGGAAAATATTCTACATATTTTATCAAAATTGATAATGTCAAATTCCGCAGGAAAGTAACCCCTGGTGATACCCTTATCTTTAAAATAACCCTAAACTCACCGGTCAGAAGGGGTATCGCATCGATGAAAGGGATTACATATGTGGGAAATAAAGTAGTTGCCGAAGGAGAATTTATGGCCCAGATAGTAAAACAAAAAAAGATTAATTAATACAATATAAGATAAAGATATATGAAACAACCACTGGCTTACGTCCATCCCGATGCAAAAATAGCAGAAAATGTTGCCATAGAACCTTTTGTATCCATTGACCGGGATGTGGAAATTGGCGAAGGAACCAGGATTGGATCAAGTGTGACAATTTTACCTGGCACAAGAATCGGGAAAAACTGTAATATATTTCCCGGCGCCGTTCTGGGAGCAATCCCTCAAGATTTAAAATTCAGGGGAGAATACACAACCGTTGAAATAGGAAATAATAATACAATCCGGGAATATGTGACCATTAATCGCGGAACAGCATCTAAGGGAAAAACTGTAGTAGGCAATAATAATCTGATCATGGCATATGTCCATATAGCCCATGACTGCAGGATCGGAAGCCAGGTTATACTTGGCAATAACACGCAACTTGCAGGTGAAGTAATAATAGACGACTGGGCTATTATTTCAGGGATGACAGGCGTTCACCAGTTTTGCCGGATCGGAAGCCATGTTATGATAGGTGGCGGCTCCCATGTCCGTAAAGATGTGCCTCCTTTCATAAAAGCAGGCCGGGAACCGCTTTCCTATGTCGGAATAAACTCAATCGGTCTTCGCCGAAGAAATTACAACAACGAAAAAATCAGGGAGATACAGGATATATACCGTTATATTTATCAAAAAGGACTTAACACATCACAGGCAATTGATATTATAGAAACCGAAATCCCTGCAACCCAGGAAAGAGATGAGGTATTACTTTTTGTAAAAGATTCAAAACGTGGTATTATCAGGGGATACTATCCGGACTAGTGTCGTGTCAAGCCTGCTCTAACGCACAATGATTCGTTCTTTTGAATTTCTACTGCGTTAAAAAATATTTACAGAACGCTGCTATGCGCATATT
>CAZIOB010000079.1:0-5855 GCA_964540755.1 uncultured Prolixibacteraceae bacterium
CGGAGATAACATTTAATGTAGATGTGGTGGAAGAGATGCCTGTTTACTCGGATTTTAACTTATCGGGTGAACTGAAGGTAAATCTGTATCCCAATCCTACCCGTGACATGGTTTACATAGATATCAGCGACAATGTTTCAAGTCCTGTTGATGTAACTGTTTACACGATATCAGGCAAACAGATAATACGCAAAATATTTAATGATTCTCAATATATCTCTTTCAGTATGAAGGAACATGTATCGGGATTGTATTTTGTAAGGATGAATATTGAGGGGCGGGATATAGTCAAAAAGCTTGTTCTCGACCGTCAATAAGCATGATATTCTTTACTTTGAACGGGCTGTCCGCTATGGGCAGCCCGTTTTTGGTGGTGTGCCGTGCATGGTTGAAACAGAGTTTACCGTGATAAGTCAACCGGGGCCATAGTACTGTGTAACGACAAACGCAGGAAGGGCTGAACTTTAAGAAGTGAGCAGTAAATGATAATTACCTGCGGGAAGAGCCGGAACGTCTGGAAGATACTGATGGTCGGCCTGCCGGAGAAGAATGCCTGCTGCTTCTGTTTCCGCTGCTGCGCTGTATAGATGAGGATTTATTGGATATCCCTGCAGATGACCGGGGGGCTGACCTGCGGGAGGTTACATTTGTCCGGCCGTAAGAAGGCCTTGATGAATTCTTTATTGTGAACGAAGAACGTGATCTGTCTGAAATTCCTGAATTTCTTTTAACGGTTGTGGACGGCTTTCTGTTGATTGTCGTGCCCGGATTACGGGATATCCGGCTTGCATTGTTATCAGAGCGCCTTGAATAATTACCACTGTTACCGATTGGTGTTGGTTTACGTGAATTTCCTGAATTTATAACAGCAGATTGTCTTGTTGTGCTCCTTTTATTTATTAATGTTGCCGGCCTGCGCAGATTACCGGATTTGCTGACGGTAGCAGATGTTTTGTCGGTTCTGCTGTTCCTGACTGTTGACGGCCTTCCTGATGTTTCAGTTTTCTGCAAAGCAGGGGACCTTCTGTTGGTACCACTATTCCTTATTGTTGTGGATTTAGACGAGGTACCTGGCCTCTTAACAGAAGGTTGTCTTGTTTCATTCCTGTTGCTGACAGATGTCGATGACCTGCGTGAAGTGCCGGAGTTACTTTTTTTTACAGTAGCGGGACTTGTGTTAATTCTGTTATTTACGGAAGAATACCTTCTTCTGTCAACGCCGGAGGTTGTTCCCCTGACCGCACTGCTCCTTCTGGATGAAGAGACAGCCCTGTTGTCTTGTGTGCTATAAGCGTTGCCTCTCTCTCTGTAGTTTTGACTGCTGTTGGTTCTTGCAAAGAGAGCTTCACCATTTCTTCTCAGATCGGGCCTTGAGTATGTATCCCTGTATAAACCTCTGTTAATTCTGGTTCTTATCTTTGGAGAATGTGATCTTATGCCCCTGTAGTAAAAATCATGATATCTTGCATAACGGTAATGATTCCAGTGGCGGTAATGCCTGTAATAATAAGGGTACCAGTGAGAGTGGTATCCGTAGTAGTAATGCCAGTAATAGGGACGCCACGGATGCCAGTAGTGAGGCCTGTAACCCCAGTACCAGTGAGAGCGCCATACAACATAAGAGGGTAGAAATATAAATCTTATAAGAGGCCACGAGGCAACCTCATATCTTGTTGTTCTTATTACTACAACATTACTTCTGTTACGAGATCTTCCTATATATCCGGGATTGGGTGTTTCATTATAATTATCGGCATATATTGGTTCAACAATATAATCTTCACCGTAAAGAGCTTCATCACCGATTAGTTGTACCTGTACGGAACCGTCGTTGAACTGCTCAACTGTGAATACTGCTACATCCTGTTTTTCATATTCGTTAAGTGCAACGCGTAAAACGATGGTGTGTACATTTCCTTCAACATAGTCAAATACCATAATGTAATCGACCAGATTATCTCCATTGAGGTCGAGATTGTTTATTCTGGAGTTTTGATCATTAAGACTCTTTTCAAAACCTTCAAGTGTTTCAGACTCCTGGAAAAGTTTCATCACAGCGTATAGGTTCAGATTATCCCCAGGGAGACCAAGGTATTCATCCGGCCATTCATTTGTCCTGCCTAAGTTCCATGCTCCGATAAGCAGGGCGATGAGCGATGTTAAAATTAACTTTTTCATTTTTCAAAATTTTGTAGTTACATAAAATCTGCAAATAGTTTTGCAGTACACACATTTACTTGTATAATTTTTAATCACATTTTTAGTGAATTTGTAATTATACTCGTTTTACTTTTTCAAAACCTGGAAGAACTCTTTTTATAAGGTAAATGCAAAACTCGTACCAGTATTTAAGGCTTAGTCGTAAATCACTGATAATAAATGTTTTATTATTTTTGTATAGCTTTTTAAAACCTGTTTGGCTCTGGCTTGTCCAGGTTAAGTATTATATATTGATTGGATAACTGTGTCCTGACATGATAAAAATTGCGATCGGCGTTATTTTTTTTCTGGCCTCTGTAGTTATGACAGCACAGGTTCCTTGTGGTTTCAGCTATCAGGCTGTTGTTCACAATAATGAGGGTGAGATTATTGGGAATCAGTTTGTAAAATTCAGATTCAGCATTATCCGGGGAACCAAATCGTCAACACCTGTTTACATGGAAATCCAAAGTGTTACTACTAATAATTTTGGCCTTGCTAATATAATTATCGGGAAAGGAACTTCTGTCCAGGGGGAATTCAGCACCCAAGGATGGGGCCTCGCCAAACATTTCTTAAAAATGGAATTAGATGCATCAGGGGGATCGGATTTTGTACATTTGGGAACCATTGAATTAATGTCGGTGCCTTATGTTTTTCACGCACAAACTGTTGAAAATGATCAATCAATGATGAATTATTTCAAAGGCATGTACTATAGTTTCAGTGCAGTTGGGGGGCGGACAGACAGGTGGTACTGAAAGGAAAGTATCCCTCTGTCCAGACGGGAGATATTATTCATCTTCCGAATCGGGATATAGCGGTGCCGGCTGGGGGAGTGCCTCTCAGGGAGGGGGAGGAGGAACGTGGAGGATCACAGGGACAAAAACATCCGGAACCATCGTAATTACTGATGTCAACGGGAAGAGTACTACCTAATGCAAACTATTCTGTTTCAGTCAATTTAGGAATTGGGGTCAACTCCAATCTTCGAAATTCAACCTCTGATCCTTCAGCTTGTATGGCAATATGTCCTTTGCTTGCAGTACAATCATAGCCGTAATTTACTAAATCTTCGTTTACCCAGACTTTTATTTTATCCTCAAAACATTCTATTATCATATTATTCCATTCTCCTACAGGATTTTCAGATCCATCGGTAAGATTCAAAATTCGCCGTTTTTTTCCTGCAGTAATTCCCCACTCCTCTTCAGGTCCACGGCGTTCTATCATGTCAGGGACAGTAATATTTTCATGAATACACCAGAAATCTCCTGCATTTTCGTGCATCATTTGAACCTCCAGGGATTGTGGAAACATATTGGACATAACACGGGGTGTGGATGCATGTACCAGAACCCCGCAGTTGCCTGGCTTGCCGGCAAAACGATATTGTACGTCAAGCCGGTAATTCTGAAAAACCGAGTCGGTAATCAAATGGCCACGGGGAGTTCCAAGACTTACTAACAATGAATCACGGATTATAAACGGATTTAGTGTATCAGGATTTTTATCCATAGCGGGAACATCAACATGCCATCCAGTTAAATCAGCTCCATTAAAAAGATACTGCTTAGCCGGCCCTTGGGGCTGACAAGACAATAAGGCCAAAAACATTAGTGATAAAATAGTTGTTCTCATTTTTATATAAAATTTTTAATAACTACAAACTTCGAACAATAAATTAATTTTCATATGATTAAAATTAATTATTTTTAAAGGTATCTAATATAACTCGCATAAGTTTTAATCATACTCTTGTGTGATTTTACAATTTAGATCGTTTAATTTTAGATTTTTAGGTAATATACGAAATATTTTATTATTGTAAGATTTCCGGTATAATGAAGATTCTCTGTTTATTGAAAAACTATTTGCAGAATCTTTTATATTTTATTATTTTTAATGGAATAATTCGTTTAATCGTTAAATAATGAAAGGAAAAGCTATGAAAAAAAAGATTGAAATGTTCAAAACAATGGTCATTATTTTTTTTGTATTTTTTGCTATAGCATGTACTTCAAATCCTCCTGTTGATGAGAAAACTCCTAAAGCAAGAATAGCTGTGATGGTAGCTGAAGGTTTTCATGACGGTGAGGCTTATATACCGATAGGTTATTTGTTTAACCAGGATTATCACATTACAGTGATCGGTCCGGCAGCAGGCACGGTTAAAGCCTATAACAGCGATTTAACAATTAATATTGAAAAAGCTGTTTCAGAAGTTTCAGCTGATGATTTTGATGCACTTATTTTACCGGGCGGTCATGGTCCGGCTGTTTTAAGGGAAGATAGAAATGTATTGGAATTTGTGAAGACGTTCTGGGATTCCGGCAAGGTAACGGCTGCAATTTGCCACGGGCCGCAAGTTCTTATAACTGCGGGAGTTCTTGGTGGCAGAAAACTTACAAGTGTAGGGAGCATAAGGGAAGAAATTGAAAATGCCGGGGCCACGTTTCTCGATCAGTCGGTTGTTGTTGACAAGAATCTGGTTACTTCAAGGGGACCTAAGGACCTTCATGATTTTTTAACTGGCATCGTTGATGAATTAAAGAAACAGCTAAACTGAGAATATTTGCTTATAATTATTCCCTTTTGGATTTAGTGGTACGGCAATGCCATCAAGCCAAATGGCTGCAACAGACCCATAGTTTGTCAGAAGTTCAGTTATCTGGTTTGTCATGAAATCCAGATATTTCTGTATATCATGCTTGTCTCCATATTTGTAGAAAGTGTCCTTTGATTTAGGACGAGCGGCTCCGCCCCAACCGTCATTGTTGGGGGCATGAGGATGACGCCAATCCCTTCCGTGCGAATAATAGAGGCAAAAGCCCAGCCCTTTCTTCTGACACTGGTTTGCCAATTCTGCCACCAAATCTCGTTTCGAGGGAGCATTGGTACTTTTGAAATCAGTGTACTTACTATCAGAGAGGCAGAAGCCGTCATGATGACGGTTAGTCAGGTTGATATATTTTATTTCAGCACTGAGCGCCATATCCGTAATAAAATCTGCATCAAACTTATCTGCACGAAATTGCCTGGTAAGTTCTTCATATTGCGCCACTGAGAATCCCTCACTATATTGCAACCAATCGTTCCTGGCAACCCGGCCATCAATTGTGCTCACAAGAGCATTTGGCCCATAATGAATGAATAGACCAAACTTCCCGTTATCCTGAACCATCTTGAGCTGAAGGAACTTTTCAGCACATTTTACCCTGCAGGTTCGTCAAAATCCGCAGGCTCGGGATTTACAACCATACTACAAAGCAAAATCTTGCCCTGCAATTTGTGGAGGAAAAGAAGCCGGACATTGATAAGATTATCAAAAAGCAACAACTGCCTGAAACCAATGCTGAACGCTTCGAAAGGCTGACAGGAATAAACCCGTGCCCTTGGCCGGTATGCAAAACGGGACGAATGGTTGCCATCATGGAATTGCCCCGGATACACTCCCCTGATGACACTTTTAAAAACCCGGTAAAACAAATCTAAGCAACTTTCAAATTTGCGCCCAAAGCGTAACCGGGAAATGTATTTCTAAATGCCACCAAAAAAAGGAAGATGCTCTTACCTGGGGAGGTCTCAGTGGTGAAAGCCGTTGAGAAGTCAGCAGAGGCCATAATAGGTTAAGGAAACGAGCTGTCATTAAACGG
>CAZIOB010000080.1:0-53385 GCA_964540755.1 uncultured Prolixibacteraceae bacterium
TACACCCAAGAGAATGATTAAAATACATGCGAGTTCCATACTATACCTTTGAAAATTAACAATTTTAATAGTATGAAAAACCAGATGAAACCAAAAACATTACTTCTGTTGTTTTTAGTTGCCTTCTTCTCAGGATGTGGTTTGTTTGGCGGCAGAGGCGGCCAGAATTCCCGTACCACAGGTTGGGAATACAATTCTGAAGAAACAGGCAATATTCCTTATCTGTCCGGTTATGAGCAGGAAACAGGGCCGGGCCTGGTATTTATCCAGGGAGGCACATTTACAATGGGCCGTGTTGAAGAGGATGTCATGTACCGCTGGGACAACCATCCCCGGAGGGTAACAGTAGCATCTTTCTACATGGATGAAACAGAAGTGTCCAATCAGGACTACAGAGAATACATGCACTGGTTGTCAAGGGTTTATCCCGGTAACCGGGAAAAAATTAATTCGGTCCTGCCCGATACAGGGCTTTGGAGAAGCGAACTTGCCTATAATGAGCCTTACGTAAATAATTATTTAAGGCATCCGGCCTATAGTGATTACCCCGTTGTCGGCGTGAGCTGGGAACAGGCAAAAGACTATTGTGAATGGCGAACAGACCGTGTGAATGAAATAATACTGGTTGAACGGGGGGTACTGCAGCATGACAACACCCAGTCGGGTCAGAATGTTTTTACCACGGAAACATATCTTGCCGGCATGTATCAGGGAACCGAAGGAGAAAGGCCACAGGAAAATCCTGACGGAACAACCCGCCGCGTTAAATGGGAAGACGGATTAATGCTTCCCCAATACAGGCTGCCCACCGAAGCTGAATGGGAGTATGCTGCATACGGACTGATAGGCAATACTGAGGATGAACTGCTTACCGACCGTAAACTCTATCCGTGGAACGGCAGTTATCTGAGAGAAGACAGGGGTAAGACCAAAGGCAGGTTAAGAGCTAACTTTATCAGGGGCCGCGGTGACCTCATGGGTATGGCAGGTTCTCTGAATGATAATGCAGATATTTCTTCACCTGTTTACTCTTATCAGCCAAATGATTATGGCCTTTATTGTATGTCGGGTAATGTAAATGAATGGGTAGCAGATGTTTATCGTCCCCTTTCATTTTTAGACGTAGAAGAATTCCAACCCTTCAGAGGTAATGTTATCACACAGGCAAAGCTTGATCCAAGTGGTAATCCCGTACTTGATGAGTATGGCAACATAGTTAAGGACACAGTTGCAGACTACAGAAATTTCAGGGATGGTAATCTTGAATCACAGATTGTGGAGACAGGTGACTGGAATGTGTTAAAAGAAGAGGGGCAAGAAAGGGATACGGAAGACATGTATCTTAAAGATGATCGTCCGGGATACTTTTCTTCTTTGGTAAGTGATGAAGTAAGGGTTTTCAAGGGCGGATCATGGAGAGACAGGCCATACTGGCTTGTACCGGGCACAAGAAGATTCCTTGATCAGACCAAAGCACAATGCGACCTGGGCTTCCGGTGTGCAATGACCAGGGTTGGAAGTCCTGAAGGTTTCTGATAATCAGGAAAAATCAGATAAATAATAACCTCATTTTTGATAAAGATGAGGTTTTTTTATATAAAGCAATCACATAAGAAGCCTGTTTTTACAAGGATAAAAGATACTTCAGTGAAGTATGATTTAAAAATAGTGGTACCTGAATATCTGAAATGGAGTTTCAGGTAATTATTAAACATTTTATGCAAATGAACATTGAAGAGATATACCGGCTTTTTTTAAAATTTCCCCATGTTGTGACCGATAGCAGGAGGGTTGAAAAGAACAGTATTTTCTTCGGACTTAAAGGTGATAATTTCAATGGTAACAAATTTGCGGGGGAAGCTTTACAAAAAGGGGCGGCATATGCTGTTATCGACGAAGAAAAATATACCCGGCCCGGCAAAACCATCGTAGTGGAAAATGTTCTTAAAACTTTACAATCACTGGCTTATCTCCACAGGAAAAAGCTGGGTATCCCTGTTTTGGCCGTTACAGGCTCAAATGGCAAGACTACAACCAAGGAATTGATAGCTTCAGTATTATCTAAAAAATTCAATGTGTCATACACCAAAGAAAATCTCAATAACCATATCGGATTGCCCTTAACTATCCTAAGCATGACAAGAGATACCGGTTTCGGAGTTGTTGAAATGGGCGCCAACCATCCCGGCGAAATTTCTTTTCTATGCTCAATTGCTGATCCGGACTATGGAATTATTACCAATATCGGACGTGCCCATCTGGAAGGTTTTGGCTCTTTTGAAAAAGTAGTAAAAACCAAGGCAGAACTATATGACTACCTGGAAAATAAAAAAGGCATTATCTTTTATAACAGCAGCAATCCAATCCTCAGAAAATTGGCTCAAAAATGCACTAAAAAGATAAGTTACGGACAGAATAGCAGCGGACTCAGGTATGAAGCGGTAAATAAACCCCCTTTTATTAATGCAAAAATAGAATTTTCCAAAAACATTTTGTATATAAACTCACATCTGACGGGCAGCTATAATTTTGAGAATATTATGGCAGCAGTCTGCACAGGCCATTATTTTGGTATAGAACCCGGGCTGATAAAGGATGCGATAGAAAACTACCTCCCGGAAAACAACCGTTCCCAGCTTATCGAAAAAAAAGGATTGAAAATAGTGATGGATGCTTACAATGCCAATCCATCAAGTATGTCAGCAGCAATTAAAAGTTTTATCCCGGCTTTCCCGGATCCCTTATGCCTCATACTTGGGGATATGCTGGAACTGGGTTCATATTCTGAAACCGAACATGCAGCAATTCTGAAAGAAATCAGTAAATACCCGTTTAAAGAAGTATTTTTAATCGGTCCTGCCTTTTCAAATGCAGGCAAAAAATATCAGTATCATACATACTACAATACTGATATTTTCTGCAGCTGGTTGCAAAATAATCCTCTCCCTGACTGCTCTGTACTCATAAAAGGATCAAGGGCCTTAAAACTCGAAAAAATTATCAGGTTCCTTTAGTTAACCAGGGGCTTTTCTATCTTAAGAACATCTGAAATGGCCTTTTCGAAAGTTGCTTTTGGCAGAGCCCCCAAAGCCATCCGGGGCTGACCTTCTGTCGGTACAAAAAGTAATGATGGAATACTCTGTATTCCGAACATACCGGCCAACTCACGTTCCTGCTCGGTATCAATTTTATAAATTACCAACTTGTCGCCATACTCCTTCTGAAGTTCCTCAAGTATAGGCGTAACCATCTTGCACGGGCCGCACCAGTCAGCGTAAAAATCTATAAGACAGGGAACAGAACCTTCATATTTCCATTCTTTATTTTTTTCCCAGTTAAACACTTTCTCTTTGAAAGTCTCTTTTGTTAAAAATTCTATCATAATACCAACATATATAAATTTATACATATATAGAATCAAAGATAATGCCAATTTTTCTAAATGACAATTTAATCATGATTTAATTCAAATAATTGTAATTTTGTCATAATTTTTATGAATTTGTCATATTTCCATAATAAAATAGTTTTCCCTTTAAATGAATGTAAAATTAAAAAATAAAATATTTAAAAAAATTTCCATCGCGGCAGATAAGATGGGGCAGGACACATATGTAATTGGCGGATATGTTCGTGACCTCATATTAAAAAGGCCATCGAAAGACATAGACATTGTAACAACAGGCAGTGGTATTAAGCTCGCAGAAAATGTTGCAGGACTGCTGACACCAAGGCCAAAAGTCAGTATCTTTAAAAATTTCGGCACCGCGCATGTTAAATTTAAAAACCTTAACCTTGAATTTGTAAGCGCAAGAAAGGAATCCTACCGCAGAGATTCGCGTAATCCAATTGTTAAACAGGGAAGTCTTAAAGATGACCAGGAGAGGAGGGATTTTACCATTAATGCACTGGCAATAGGATTAAATTATTACAATTACAATAATATTTCAGATCCTTTTAACGGAATAAAGGATATTGAAAAGAGAATCATAAAAACGCCGCAGGATCCCCGGAAAACATTTTCTGACGACCCCCTCAGGATGATGCGTGCCATACGTTTCTCCACACAGCTTGAATTTGAGATAGAGATAAACACATTACAGGCAATCTCCGGAAACAGGGAACGTATAAAAATAGTAAGTGCAGAAAGGATAACTGATGAACTGAATAAAATATTGCTTTCCCGGAAACCGTCTGTCGGATTCAGGCTGATGGAAGAAACAGGATTGCTGGAGCTTATTCTTCCCGAACTTAACAGGCTGAAAGGGGTGGATGTTATAAACGGTATTGGCCATAAGGATAATTTTTACCATACTCTCGAAGTACTGGACAACATTGCCCCCAAAACTGAAAATTTATGGCTAAGGTGGTCGGCTCTGCTTCACGACATTGCCAAGCCCCATACGAAAAAATATATTGAGGGACAGGGATGGAGTTTCCATGCGCATAATTATTTAGGAGCAAAAATTATCCCTGAAATATTCAGAAGATTAAGGCTGCCCATGAACGACAAGCTAAGATATGTCCAGAAAATGGTTAAGCTCCACATGCGTCCGATTATTCTCTCGGAGGAAGAAGTTACAGACTCGGCAGTACGGCGGCTCTTATTTGAAGCAGGAGATGATATAGACGACCTGATGATATTGTGTGAAGCTGACATAACCTCTAAAAATCCGGAAAAAGTGAAGAGGTATTTAAAAAATTTTAAAATTGTGCGCCAAAAGTTAAAGGAGATAGAAGAGAAAGATGCAATCAGAAATTTTCAGCCCCCTGTTTCGGGAGAATTGATAATGGACACATTTGGACTGCCGCCCTGCAGGGAGGTTGGCATTATCAAAAGTGCCATTAAAGAATCCATTCTTGACGGGGAGATAAAAAATAATTTTGACGAGGCTTATGCGTTAATGCTAAAAAAAGGATATGAACTCGGGCTTAAAAAAAATCAGTGAACAGACTTTAGTTTTAACAAAACAGGCAAATGGTCGCTGAATCCCCCGTTATATTTATATCCGGTATAAGTACGCATCAACTTTTTTCCACCATATCTCTCATCTCTTTCGAATAAGAAAGGTAATTTTACAATACCTGCAAATTCAGGTTCTGTATTTATAGCTCTCCCTCTTCCCAAAACAGACCCGGAAACAATTATCTGGTCAAAAACAAACCATTTTCCGCGGTATTTGATGGTACCAAATCCTTCTTCGCTCCAGCAGTATGACATATTATAAAGAGATTCCGGCACAGGGTGATCTGTAATACCGGCCGCTCCCAAAAACTGAGATACACTTATATCCCCGGGCTGATCGTTAAAATCCCCGAGAATCAAAATAGCAGGGTCAGAATATTCATCAAATAATTTTTCAACCCTTGATCTAAGTGTTTTCGCTGCCAGGATACGGCCCGGACGGCTTTCCAGCAATCCTGAATACCTGGAAGGCCAGTGATTAATAAATATATGCAGGGTATCTGACCGGCCAATGATACCTTTAACATATAAGATTTCTCTTGTGTTAATTACAGAATCATCAGCATTTTTCAATGGATAGCACTGATATTCCAGGGGATAAAAAACATCCCTGTTATAAAGGAGGGCCACATCAATGCCCCTGCTATCCGGTGAATCCTTATGAATGATATTATATGGATATGAATTCAAAGGGGTATTCATAAGTAAGGCTTCAAGCACATGCCTGTTCTCAATTTCACACAATCCTATTATATCAGGAGGATTCCAGCCCCGGGAATTCATGATTACCTTTGACAAATGCAATATCTTTCTGCGAAAACGGTTATATGTCCACCGCCTTATCCCTTCAGGAGTAAATTCTTCATCAGAAAAAGCCGGATTATCATTAGTATCAAACAAATTCTCAACATTATAAAAAAATATGCTGAATTCATTCTCTCCGCCGGAGAGGTAAATACCGGGGAAAAACAAAAAAAGAGTAATAAAAAAGATAAGGCAGCTAATCTTCATTCTTTCTTTCAATTCGCTCAAAAGCGCCAAGGTCAGGGCCATCGTCAGCCATCCTGTCCTTATTCAGAATGTCGTAGGGGAACATTCTGCCGTAGGCCGGATTGCCTATATCCTTTGCTTTTGATAGTGTGTCCAGGGTATAAATATAGTCATCAAAAGGATCAACAAATTTAGGATCATTATCGCTGCCCTTAAACGCATTTTTATAATGATCCTTGTTTGACAGGTCAAGAGTATCAGGAACCTGAATAATACAGTGGTCGAAAAGAAAATTAAAACTATTTTCCTCATTGTCTCCCAACTCTATCTCATTCATATTATTACCGTATATTATACTATTTCTGAAGACAGCATTTTCAAGATCACTTTTATAAATATTTGTTGAGCCGTCTGCCTGTTTCACCGGTAAAAAATTTGAAATTATTACCGATGGGGTAACCCTGGTTTTTCCTGAAAAGTTACCCCAGAAATTAGCAATAGTGGTATGATAAAATTCATATTCCCCGCCCACAAGAAAGGCTGCTGCGTAAAAACCACAGTTGGCTATAAGGTCGTTATATCCGAAAATCCTGGATTTCATGGCAAAAAGACCAGCATAGGCCATATTCTCAATTCTGGAATTGGTCAGTTCCACAGATGCATAACCTTCATGCTCTATAGTCCCTGCCTGCAAACCAATATTGGCATTTTTTATCGTAACAAAATTAAAAACATTGTCATGACTTCCGGAAACGAGAATAATTCCATCCCACTGGTCCGGTATATTTCTGTAATTGTCCTCCAAACGGTCTGACTGGAAAATTATAGGATTTTCATAAGTGCCGTTTGCTATCACTTTCCCTTTTACATAAAGGCCTGTACCTTTATGAAAATGAATACGGGTACCAGGTTCGACAGTCAATGTAGAAGTACTGTCAACAAATGCATAATTATATACCAGGTATGGCTTTTCTGCCGTCCATGTAGTTGTTCCAAGCGATCCTCCCTTAATAAGTTTGAAATCCTGTCCGTATGCTACAAGTTTTATATTCTGGATATTGGCATTTGTGGTAAACTCTATGGAATCCTGAACAACCATCGGGAGATTTTGTCCGTTAGGATCAATTGTTACTTCTACAAAAATAAAGATACTGTCGTTTGCAGGAACCTCTATCTCATAGGCCTCATTTGCAGATACACCGTTAATATTCAGCCTGAAATTTGAAAAATCCCCGCCTGCGACCTTTATCCGTGAGATCAGGACATTTTCATTATAAGGATTGTAAACTTTTAAATGCTGCGTTGTTGAACCAATAGTGGTAAAAATAGTATCGAACATCACCGTATCCTGGGAAAAAACCAACCTGGCATCCGGAGAATTAAGATAACCCTCGTCCTCGCATGAAAATACTGAAACAAATATCCATACGGCGAATACTATTTTAAGCAGATTCTTTGCCAATCTCCCTGTTTTTTTTTATAACGGTTTAATAAAGATCTTTATTACTGCAAATATAATAAATCAATTTACAATTTTTAACATTTATTTGCAACTATTGTATTTAAATTATTTTTCTGAGCCTGCTCAGAAAAATATTCACTTAATGGAGGGCTTTTTTGAAATCATAAACAGGCCTCCAATTGTTATAATTCCGTTAAGAATTAAAATTTCAAATCCAAACTCATATCCGTTAAAAATTTGTTCAGAGTTACTTGAAATAAAATAGCTAAGTATGGGTGATATAATGGATACGGCCGGCACCAGGCGGTCATTTACAACCCTTTTGGAATATATACCGAAAACAAATAAGCCAAGTATAGGTCCATAAGTATAACCTGCCACAGTAAAAACAGCCACTACAATACTCTCATTGCTTATTGCACGGAATAATAAAATAACAATTACAAGTAATATTGAAAAAATAAGATGAACCAGTTTTCGTATTCTGTCTTTCCGCTTTTCTTCATGTCTTCCTATATTCAGAAAATCCACACTAAAAGAGGTGGTCAGGGCAGTAAGGGCTGAATCTGCGCTGGAATATGCAGCAGCAGTGATGCCGAGTAAAAAAGCAATACTGACTGACAGGCCAAGTTTGTTAAGCGCAATTAACGGATAAAGATCATCAGAATTCCCGGGAAGTGTAACTCCTGTTTGATTTGCATAAAGGTATAACAACACTCCGAGGCATAAAAACAGGAATACCACAGCAAGAAATAATAAACTGAAAACCACCATATTTTTGCCTGCTTCCTCTTTATTCTTACATGTCAGGTTCTTCTGCATCATATCCTGGTCCATTCCAACCATCACGACCGTAATAAACATACCCGAAAAAAATTGTTTAAAGAAATTGTTCCCTGTACGCCAGTCCCAAAAGAAAATCCTGGAAGAAGGTTCATAAAATATCTTCTCAACAATCTGCACACCCTCCAGTCCCAAACTCCGTGTTATTGCAAAAATAGTAAGTACTACAGCACTTATAAGAAAGATAGTCTGAAGAGTATCAGTCCACACTATAGTTTTTATGCCGCCCCTGAAAGTATAGACCCATATAAGGGCTATTGTCACTATAACTGTAACTGAAAAAGGAATATCAAAAGAATCGAAAAAAGCAATCTGAAGCACGCCCGCTACAAGATACAGTCTGAAAGCAGCGCCAACAAGTTTTGAAATTATAAAGAAAAAGGAACCTGTTTTATAGGAATGATTACCAAATCGCTGATCCAAAAATGTATATATTGAAATAAGGTTGAGCCTGTAGTAAAGAGGCAGCAAAATCCCAGCTACCAGCCAGTATCCCACTATATTGCCAAAAATAAACTGCAGATATGAAAAAGCTGAATTACCTACTTCTCCCGGGACTGAAATAAAAGTGACGCCTGACAACGTAGCTCCTACCATTCCAAAAGCTACCAGAAACCAGGGAGATCTGCGTTTAGCGATGAAAAAATCCTGTGTATCCGCCTTTCTGGAGGTAATCCATGATATACCCATCAGCACAGAGAAATAACCCATAATTAATAAAACAACTAACAATGGATTCATAACTACTCAAAATCAGGGTATAACAAATATTTTTTCCTTAACTTTTTATATTTTTCCAGTGCCGGTTTCCAGCTCTCCTCTAACTCACTAACCGAATACCCCTCTCTTATTTTCTTTATCAGCTTATCATTGCCGGCCAGTAAATTAAACCACTCCTCACGTATAAGAAAGTCTTTTTCACTTTCATACTTTTTATAGAAATCAATAAAGTATTTCAGTGTAAACTTTGGAATTTCTTTCAGTTGCCTGAGATCAGTTCCATAACATACTTTGTTTTCATTTAGCGGATTAACCGCCTCACCCGGTATGTCGCGGGGAATAAAACTAAAATCACCGAATGCCGGATTTGGCGCTCCGATTACCTGGAACGGACAGTCCGTGCCCCGGCCGACACTCACACTTGTTGCCTCAAAAAAACATAATGAAGGATACAGCCTAATTGACAGATCATTGGGAAGGTTGGGAGAAGGTTTCACCGGAAGGGAATATTGCATTTCATGGCTGTAATTTTTTACCGGAATAACAGTGAGTTCACATCTTTTTCCTGACTCACCCATAAACTCATTGTTAATCATTCCTGCCAGCTCACCTACTGTGCAGCCATGAACGACAGGTATGGGATGCATCCCCACAAAAGATCTGAACTCTGGGTCAAGAACAGGCCCTGCCACATAATCACCGTTTGGATTTGGCCGGTCGAGCACCATAAGTTTTATTCCGTTCTCTTTACATGCCTCCATTACCAGATGGAGTGTGGAAATATAGGTATAAAACCTGCAACCTACATCCTGTATATCATAAACCATTATATCTATCTCTGCAAGCTGGGAGGGAAGAGGTTTACGATTTTTACCATAAAGTGATATCACCGGTATGCCCGTATTTTCATATGTGCAGTCCCCTATTTCTTCACCCGCCTGAATATTGCCCCTGAATCCGTGTTCCGGGGAAAAAATTATTGAGACATCTATATCTTGTTCAAGTAAAAAATCCACTAAATGCATCTGCCCTTTGAGTGATGAATGATTAACGACAAGTCCCGCACGCTTATCCTTTAAAACCGGCATGTATTTATCAGGTTGGTCAGCGCCGGTTTTTATAAGGCCTTCCCCGCTTGTGTCGGCAGCGCAAGAAAATGATAATGAAGCAAAAAACAGAATTCCGGATATTTTTAACATAAACCGGGCATATTCTTCTCTAATCAGGGAGCAATAAAAAAACAACCGGTTTAAAAAAAACACAAAAAAGTCAGGTGGTTCCATTATCAAATTTTTTACCTTTTTTCTTTTGTTTCACTTTATGCTGCTTTTTTCTGGCAGTTGTCTTATCAAACTTCCATTGATGGCCTTTCCCCAGCACAGCCGGAAGAGGAAGTTTCATTATCTCTTTACCAATAAGTTGTTCGATCCTCCGGAATTTCTCTTTATCCTTTTCATTGACAAAGGTCAGCGCCACCCCTGTAGCTTCTGCCCTGGCAGTTCTTCCAACACGGTGTACATAGTCTTCCGCATCTTGCGGAACATCATAATTAATTATAAGATCGATCCCCATAATATCAATACCCCGGCTTAGGACATCAGTAGCTACCAGTAAACGGGTATGGCGGGCTTTAAAAGCCTGTAAAACTTTTTCCCTCTCTTTTTGTTCGAGATCAGAGGAAATGGATTGCGAATCTATTCCCTTATTATTCAGAGATTTTGACAATTCAATAACTTTCTTCTTTGTGGAACAAAAGATCAGGATACTTTTATACTCGGGTTTATCTGAGATAAGATAATGAATAAGTCCTGTTTTCTGATCGTCATAACAGAGATATACCGCCTGAAGCACCCCTTCGGCAGGTTTTGAAACAGCAATGTTTATCTCCCGCGGATTATGCAGTATCCGGGATGCCAATGATCTTATCTTTGGCAACATGGTGGCGCTGAACATCAGGGTTTGCCGCTTACCGGGCACGAATGACATTATCCTGAGGATATCATCATAAAAACCAATGTCAAGCATCCTGTCAGCCTCATCAAGGATCAGGTACTTTATAGTGTCAAATTTGACATATCCCATGTTAAGATGAGAAATAAGTTTTCCCGGCGTTGCAATGATAATATCAGCCCCCTTTGTGAGCGCTCTTTTCTGCTGGCCCCAGTCTTCACCCCCGCTTCCCCCGTAAATTGCAATGGAATGGATACCCAGGTTATAACCTATGCCCTGCACCTGTTGGTCTATCTGTAATGCAAGCTCACGGGTAGGAACTAAAACAAGTGTTGAGGTCACTCCCGGCTGATCATTCTTTATCATATCCAAAACAGGTATTACATAGGCTGCAGTCTTGCCGGTACCTGTTTGAGCACAGGCAATGATATCTTTACCTGCAAGTATTTCAGGAATAGCATGTTCCTGTATCGGGGTCATTTCCATAAACCCCATATATGATATTGCCTCAAGAATGTCTCTGTCTATTTTTAATTCGGAAAATTTCCTCATAATATATCTGACACATCAGCTCCAATAAAATTTTTCAAAGCCTTTTCTATTAAATATCAATAATTTATTGTAATATCTCTTCCGGGATTTTCTTTAAAGGTTTTATCCTGATTGTTTTTATAAACAACTCTCCGCCCTCAGACTGCAATTGTATCTTACCCGAAGTAAGCGGAATAACATTCCCGTTTTCTATTTTACCTGTATTTTCGTTTACCATGACAGTCTGCCCGTTGACAACATGCACGGCAGTGCGGCCAACACAATACAGATCAACCTTATTCCATTCGCCAACAGGATTTTCAACATCGGCTGCTTTCCTTATGCCCTGTCCGTTATGCTCTTCACTGAATTTTTTTACTTCTCCTCCGGGCAGATATTGAAATCCCTCTTCCGTTTCTTTAACAGCAGTTTCGCAATAAGTATTATTCATAAGATAGGTATCGCCGAGACGGCCATGCATCAGCTGGCATTCGATATTTACCATCCACGTACCGATTGCTTCCCCAAAAGGGCCGAAACTATGATATAGCAGTCCGCTGTTGCGGTTGGTATATACATCATCGCCCCACCTGAAAACCAGTTGTAAATGGTAATTGGCAAATGTATCGCGTGTAGCAAGTGACCCGTTTATCTCACCAGAGATACGGATTAACTTTTCCCCTTCTTCTTCCACTATACTAAATACTTTGTCAACCGTAGCAGCCTGTGCGAGACTGTCAAAGCCTTTAAGCGGTGTTCCGGGATATTTATCCCAATTATCAAGGTTCTCCCCGTTATAAACATATTTCCATTCCTCCCCCGTTTTACATGAATTAAATGAAAGGATCATTACCGTAAAAATGAACAGAAGTAAACTTTTCATACACTAAAAATTTTATAATTATTTCTAAATAAATTAATAAAAAATATAAAGACCAAAAAGATCCCGCCCTTCCGTATATTCTTCTTTTATAATCAGCAAATAATATATAATTTTATAAAGAAGATGCCCGATTGATAAGCTTTTAAATTAAAAAAACTGCTCTATAAAGATAGAACAGTTTTTTTAATATTATTACAATTATTAATAACAGAGCCTTTTAACAGGCTGTCTCCCTCTGGATTATCTCCTTCGCCCTTTCAAGAATAGCTGTATCATCAAGAAGCACAATGCCCCCATTCGGTCCCGGCTCCATATGAATTCCCACTGTTGAACCATTTGTGTAATTAGCTCCTCCGAAATAATTCCTGACGGTTTCTTCTGTGATATCAAATTCACTGGCAATTTTTCTTATAGAACCGTCAGGCAAGCTGTCTTTGATCTTTCGCAACTCGTTAAAAGTTATTTTACTCTCCATGATACTTAAAAATTTAATTATATCTTACTTATTAATAAATATATTCCTGCCTTGTAAATTTAAAACTAATAATTAAATAACGCTAACTTTATATATCATGTTATAGTTATATTTTTTGCCCTCTTATATATACGATTTTCCAGCCAGGATTGTTCTGAATCACAATAAACTGACTTACAGGGTAAAATTGAATGCCACCAGAGTTAAAAGTGATAATCAGCATTACAATAATTAACTTTTTTTAAGAGTTGAGTGTCATTTTTTAATACAATCATAAACAGACTGATGCATGGCAGTGCGAATATTCAGCTCTGTCAGTTTATTATTTTCACGCTTAGGATGTACACGGTTAGACATAAATATGAACAGAAGTCCGTTTTCAGGATCTGCCCAAACAAAGGTTCCTGTATAACCCGTATGTCCAAAGCTGCTTTCCCCTGCATCAACAGCAGGATAAGCATCCTCAAGCTTTCGCTTTCTATTGTCAATATATGGCTTATCAAAACCCAGTCCCCGCCGGTTATTATTTTCAGGATATTGTATCCGGATAAATTCATTGACCGTCTCAGCGGAAATATAGCGCTTCCCTCCGTAATAACCTTTTTGCAGGTACATCTGGAAAATCTTTGCAAGATCGGTGATATTGCCAAACAGCCCTGCATTGCCTGAAACTCCACCCATCATGGCTGCTCCCTCATCATGTACAAAGCCACACAACTTTTCATTTCTGAAAAAGTCATCGTTTTCAGTAGGTATTATCCTGTATAAGGGAAAATATTTATAAGCATTATATGTAACAGATTCTGCCCCTAAAGGAAGGTAAAAAGTATTCTTAATATATTTCTCATAAGGTTCACCTGTAATCGAAGAAATTATATCGGGAAAGAGATAAAATGCCAGTCCTGAATATACATACCTTCTGTATGGCAAAAGCTTACTGGTTCTGATAGTATCAAAGATCATTTCCCTGAATCTGTTGTTTAAAAACCAATGATTGGAAACACGTATATTAAATTGCACAGACGGTTGATTTTTAAAGATATTCCTGCTAAGTCTGCCTTTTTTATCTAACGCCATTCTCCAGAAAGGAATCCATGCCGGCAGTCCGGACTGATGAGCCAGAATCTCCCTGATTTTTATCCTCTCTTTATCAGTTCCCGCAAATCCCGGCCAGTACCTGCTCAAAGGATCATCAATATCAATCTTCCCTTCGTCAACTAATTTCATAATTGCAGGAAGCGGACCTGTAACTTTTGTGAGTGAAGCCCAGTCATAAATATCATCATATCTCACTTCTCTCTCATTTTCATAAGTGTGAAAACCATAACATTTGTGAAAAATAACATTCCCGTCCTTTGCAATCAACACCTGGCATCCGGGATAAGCAAAAGAATCTATTCCCAACTGTGCCAGTGAATCAATTTTCCCCGACAATTCAGACGAGTTCACTCCTGTCTCTTCAGGGATAGTAAAAGAGAGTGTCTGATTCTTATTTAACAGTATCCCGCCATTCAGCTTAAACCGGTCATCAACATTCATCGGAAGTTTACCCCTTGCATCAAAAGCTCCAAAGATCAACTGGGCAGCCAGTTCCTGGGTCAGCCGGTCATTATGCCATGCTACTATCAAACCACTGGCATGATGTATATTCTTAAAATGCTTTAAAGCGTGAGCGTCTCCAAAAAATACAGCTATAGTTTTATGATCCGTTATTATATCAAAAACGGCATTTATATTTATTTCATCAATAACGTAATTATTTGCAGAACAATCATTAATGCCTCCTATGCCGATAATCACCAGATCGTAATTGTCAAGTACCATACGAAGATTGGCAAGGTCTCTTTCACTTGCATACTTACCAAGAAAAAAATGGTCTGCGCCTGTATAACGGCCCAGCATCTTCTGAAAAGGGGTTATACTATCAACCCCTGTCATCACAGATGCAATCTTATTATTCCCAAGTTCCCGCAAGGGCAGTACTTCCATGTTATTCAGAACTGTCAGGGAAGATTTTATCAATTTTCTTTTTGCAACCTCAAATTCCGGGGAGCAAGGTCCGGCAGCAGGGTTTTGTGCTATTGCCCTGCCGGAAAAAATAAACAGCGCAATGATTGATAAAATAATGATAATCTTAATTTTTACGGGCATTTTCACTGATTCTGAATCATATTAAACAACCATAAAAATATTAAAAATATATCTTTGTGAAAGCCGGCTCTCAATAAAATAATCATTAATACAGGATTTATCATTTTACTTCCTAATTTTGCAGTCTGTGTAACAGAACAGTAAACGATTTTTAAGACATGAAGCGTATAGTCATTGGCATTTCAGGCGGGGTTGATTCCAGTGTTGCCGCATATCTGCTTAAAAAGCAGAAATATGATGTGGTTGCTCTTTTTATGATTAACTGGCATGATCGCACAGGTTCTGTTACAAGCGCCTGCACATGGGAAGAAGATGCCATGATAGCCGAGATGGCCGCAAAAAAGCTTGATATCCCTTTTCATGTGATCGATCTCAGCAGGGAATATAAAAACAGGGTGGTTGATTATATGTTTTCCGGTTATGAAGCCGGACGCACTCCAAATCCTGACATTCTATGCAACAGCGAAATAAAATTCAGTTCTTTCTGGGAAGAAGCACTGAAATTCAATGCCGATTATGTTGCCACTGGCCATTACTGTCAAAAAGACACAATAATTTCAGGAGGGCAAAAAATATACCGGTTACTTGCCGGTAAAGACATCAACAAGGATCAAAGCTATTTTCTTTGCCAGTTGAGCCAGGAACAGCTTTCCAGGATTATCTTCCCGGTTGGCCATCTCACTAAGCCGGAAGTAAGGGATATTGCACGTGAGCAGAAATTGCCCACAGCAGAAAGAAAAGATTCACAAGGTATCTGCTTTATAGGCAAGGTTGACCTGCCCACATTCCTTCAGCAAAAATTAAGGCCTCAAAAAGGTAATGTAATAGAGATTCCTGCCAGCTTCATGGCAAGAAAAAAAAAGATTGAAATAAGTGAAGAAAATTATAATAAACTATGCTTTCCCTTTCCCCTTAAACCATGGAACGGTGAAGTTACAGGCACACATGACGGAGCCCGTTTTTTTACAATCGGGCAACGCAAAGGGCTGAGAATAGGGGGGCATAAAGAGCCGCTATTTGTTATTGGAACTGATGTGCACCGTAACATTGTTTATGTGGGTGAGGGACAAGACCATCCCGGGCTTTACCGGCGGGGTCTCTTTATCCCGTTTAATGAAATTCACTGGATACGGCCGGATATGCAGTTAAAAACCGGACAGAAAGCGGAGTATGATATACGAATCCGTTACCGCCAGCCGCTGGAGAGGGGAACTATGCACTTAAAAAATAACGGTGCATATATTATATTTGAAAAAGAACAGAGGGGCATCACTTCAGGCCAGTATGCCGTATGGTATAAATCTGATGAAGTGATAGGTTCCGGATCAATTGCCTGAAAAGTTTATAAATTAGCAAAAAAATAAAATACGATGATTAAATCAATGACCGGCTATGGAAAAGCCATATTCGAAATCAACAAAAAAAAGATCATCATTGAGGTCAAATCGCTTAACAGCAAATATATTGATATCAATACCCGGATTCCTCTTCTTTACAGGGAAAAAGAGATAACCATCAGAAAAGAAATTTCCGAAAAACTAGTTCGCGGAAAAATTGACCTGAATATCAATATTGAAGACCATGGAGAGGAGTCAAATTCAAAAATAAACGAATCTGTTCTAAGAGGTTATTTTGAACAAATCAGACAAATAAATAATGATCTGGATTTACCAACTGACCATACAACTTTGCAGGCTGCATTAAAACTGCCGGATGTTACAAGAACCGGGTCTGAAACTCTTGACGAAGAAGAGTGGCAGGCAATTCTCAAATATCTGAATGAAGCTTTGCAGGATGCTGACAAATACCGTATAAATGAAGGTGAAGTCCTTGGCGTTGATATCACTTCCAATACAGAAAAGATTAAAGAATTACTAAAACAAACAGAGCCGTTCGAAGAAAACCGGATAGAAAAGGTAAGGCAACGACTCTCGGAAGGCCTGAATAATTCAAAATTTAAGGGAACTGCAGACGAAGCCCGCTTTGAGCAGGAACTGATTTATTATATTGACAAGCTTGATATGAATGAAGAAAAAGTGAGGCTTGAAAACCACTGTAACTATTTTCTGGAAACTATGGCAGGGCCATGCCCCAACGGAAAAAAGCTGTCCTTTATAGCACAGGAGATGGGAAGAGAGATCAACACTCTGGGATCCAAAGCTTATGATAGTGATATCCAGCGGCTGGTGGTAAAAATGAAAGATCATTTGGAACGTATAAGGGAACAATTATTAAATGTATTATAAAAATCCTGTGCCGGATATGCAGTGTACTTTCCGGAAAAAATCTAAAAAATGAAAAAAAACATGTTCTTTTTTAATCAAAAAAATAACACATAAGTGCATGATTAAAAAAGAATATGCGGGAACGAAGTGGTCCCATGAGTTCTCAAATTTTTAATTTACCTATTTTTAATAAATTATAAACGAATCGAGCATGGTTGTCAAATCACATAAGAGCATGATTAATACTTACAGGGATTAAATATGATACCTTTGAAAATAATTAATTCAGATCATAAAAAATTTCTTGTTTTGATCCGGATGCAAACAGGGTTATATAAATTTACAAGACTATATGAAAGGAAAATTACTGATCTTCTCTGCTCCCTCGGGAGCCGGTAAAACAACAATTGTAAAATACTTAATGAAAAACATACCAGGACTGGAATTTTCTGTCTCTGCTACCAGCCGTCAGCCCAGAACAGGAGAAATAGACGGGAAAGATTATTACTTTCTTTCGGGGAGCGAATTCAGTAAAAAGATTAGTAATGGTGAATTCCTTGAATATGAAGAAGTTTATAGCGGTATATATTATGGAACACTTAAAAGTGAAGTCGAACGAATCATGTCCCGCGGAAATAATGTAATACTGGATGTAGATGTTATTGGCGGACTTAATATCAAAAAAATATATGGAGATGAAGCGCTGGCAGTATTCATAAAACCCCCGTCACTGGAGGAATTGAAGAAAAGGCTGCAAAAGCGGTCAACCGAGACCAGTGAAAAAATCAGGATGCGCCTCTCGAAAGCAAAGGAAGAGCTGGGCTTTGCCCGACGGTTCGACAAGATTATCATTAATGATGAATTATCAAAAGCGCTGGAAGAGGCAAAAAAGACAGTAATTGCCTTTCTCCGGGGGAATCAGGGTGCGAATCCCGGTATAAGCGGCGCTGCAATAAGTAACCAGTAGGCATGAAATATAAAATATTTATTTAAATTGACGAACATTGCATAAGTTATCTAACATCTAATATTATAATTTGAATACATGCATAACTCTCAGAAAAAATCATATCAGTGCGAAAATATAGGTTTATATTTTGGTTCCTTTAATCCTGTCCACATTGGCCATCTTGTTATTGCCAATTACATAGTTGAATTTACTGAGATCGGCCAGTTATGGTTTGTTGTATCTCCCCATAATCCTCATAAAAAAAAGGCCGGGCTTCTAAATGACTTCGACCGGCTTGAAATGGTAAATCTCGCTATTGAAGGAGATGAGCGCCTGCAGGTTTGCGACATAGAATTTTATCTTCCAAAGCCCAGCTATACAGTCGATACCCTGGCTTACCTGACAGACCGGTATCCTTCTTACAATTTCAGAATAATTATGGGCTCCGACAACCTGAAAAATTTTCATAAATGGAAAAACTACGAGACAATAATAAATAATTACGGCATTATTATTTATCCCCGGCCGGGATTCAGCTATGAAGGCTGCGAATCGTATCCCGATATCACTGTCACCAAAGCGCCTCAGATGGATATCTCCTCTTCGTTTATCAGAAAAGCCATAAACAAAGGCAAAGATGTGCGTCATTTTTTGCCTCTGCCAGTATGGAAATATATTGACAAAAAAGGTTTTTACATTAACAGTCAGGCTAATTCGTAATTAAAGTTGAAAACGGCTAGAATAATACTGCTATTCCCCCTTGCTCTTGCAAGACTTATTTCTGTTTTAATTATAACAGCCTGTACGGGTTTGACAGGATGGTTATGGCTCAGGACTTGCGGATTTAGTCCCCGTTTACAAAAATGGACTATGAGATCATGGGGAAAAAGCGTTCTTTTTATTTGCGGGATAATGGTTAAAAAAAACGATATTCCCCAAATAGCTCATTTCATACTTATGCCTAACCATATCAGCTACATCGACATTTTCATTGTGGCTGCCTATACTCCGGCAGCGCTTATCGGGAAATCTGAATTGCAGAAATGGCCTTTTCTCAGGCTGGGCGCAAAACTGACAAACTCTGTTTTTGTTGACCGTTCAGACTTACAAAGTCTGTTATCCACCATGAACAGGATAAAGGCCTCTGTAAAAAATGAGATTCCCGTTGCACTTTTTCCGGAGGGAACAACACACAAGGGGCCTTATACCAAACCTTTTAAAAATGGATCCTTTAAAGTTGCTTCCGATGCAGGAATACCGGTAATCCCAATGGCTATTTATTATAAAGACAAGGATGATGCATGGGTGGAAAAGGATACTTTTATCGGACATTTCCTCAAGCAAATGAGTAAACCTGTAACCCGGGCCTCTGTAAGTTATGGGAAGCCTGTCAAAAACAATGATTATTCAATCCTCCGAAAAGAGACCCGTAAACAAATTGACCTGATGATCGGCAGGCTGATAAAGGAAAGATAGCATTATCCGGTTTTCCCTCTTTTAAACCAATAAAAAACAGGGACTCCGGAAAGGGCTGTAAGAATTGCTACAGAGGACTCCCACGGCCTTTCTAAATAAGCTAATGCCAAAATGGCTATACCCGTAAGAATAAATATTATATGTACAACCGGATAGCCCGGCAGCTTAAGAACACTTTGACCTTTTATCCTCAGCTTAAAAACACCGGCCACTGCAATAATTGGAAATATGCCCAGTGAAAATCCCATATAGGTAATAATTTGTTCAAATGTACCTGATAAAACGAGTATTATAGCTAAAAAACTTTGTAATAACAAAGCGTTTTGGGGAACCTTAAAGCGGGGATGAACTTTAGCCACCGACTTAAAAAAATATCCGTCCCTTGCCATTGAGTAATAAACACGGGGGCCTAAAATAATAAAAGCGCTTAGTGAAGAAAAGAGCGCAAAAGATATCAATAATGAAATTATAGTTTCAGCAGTACTTCCAAAGGCATAACCTGCGGCCCTGCCTCCTATTTCAGGTTCTCCGGCCATCTGTCCTGGTGGCACTGCATATATAAAGAACAAATTCAGTCCAAGATACAGAACCGTCACAATTATTGTAGAAATAACCAGTGAGCGATATATTATCTTATGAGGATTTTTTATCTCGGAACCAATATAAGTAGCAGAATTCCACCCGCTGAAAGCAAACATAATGAACATCAGTGACAGGCCGGCAGATCTCAGTCCGCTGAAATCAAATTTAAAAGGTTCAGACCGGCTGATATTTCCCATGGTGCCCTCGCCGATTGCAAATCCGGCTATTATAAGTCCTGTTACCAGTAATACCTTCATAATAGTGAGCCCGTTCTGTATCCTGGCTCCTAAAACTACCCCGCGGGCATGAATAAGTGAAAAAGCTAACACAACCAAAATAGCCAAAAGCTTGCTGAACATCCCGCTGCTGATGGATATTTCAGGCAGCAGCCACGACTGAACTGCTGGGAATGCCCATAAGAAATAACTGCTGAACCCGATAGCTGATGCTGCGATAGGAGCCGAGAAACCAACTATCAGTGATAACCAACCGCTTAAAAAACCTAAAAGAGGATGAAATAATTTAGAAATAAAAGTATATTCTCCGCCAGCTTCAGGAAATGCAGCCCCTAATTCTCCAAAAGAAAGTGCACCGCATAAGGCTATAATACCTCCCACTAACCACAAGAGCAACATAATAACCGGATCTCCCAGGAACTCCATCAAATAACCGGTGGTTGTAAAAATACCTGCCCCGATAATATTAGCAACCACTATATTAATTACCGGGAAAAGGCCCAGCTTTCGTTCCAGATGATCACTATGAGACTTCAAGATTCAGAAGATTTTCCTGAAATCTTGTAGCTCAGGGAAATACCGGACTGGCTTTCCTGGTTAATAACAGTCTTATAATTATGACGACTCTTAACATACTCAAGAAATTCACGAATGCCGTGAATCCGAATCGCTGTATTATGGGCGGCAAAGCATCCGCCGACTTCCAGTTTTGGATCCATGGCAATGAAATAGTTCTTGTACCAGAACTTATCAGCATCGCTGAAAACAAAATCATATTTTCCCGTAAGCCGGGGAACAATATCATGAGCGTCACCAAGCCTTGCATCAATATATTTCTCCAAACCTGCCTTTTTAAAATTTGATTTCGCCTGCAGCCAGCGCCTTTTATCAATCTCAATAGTGACCAGCTTCCCGCCGGTTTTACTTAATGCCCAGGCTATCCAGATAGCCGAATGCCCTGTTGAAGTCCCGATTTCAACAGCCTTTTTGTATCCGTTATTAATAATAATGTCATAAAGTATCCTTCCATCAGCGAGAGACACATTCATATCACGCCAGTTATTGGCATTTTCTTCCAGGAAAGACATAACTTTCCTGTCCAGATTATTTTCTATCTCCGGATATTGGGCCCCGGCTGTTAAGGCAAAATGACTTATTAATAATATAGTAGCAAATAACTTTAATCTCATCTTATTTCTTTTTAGACAATGCTTAAAGATAAAAAAAATGATCTTATTTTGCGACAAACTATTTTAATTTTGTTAAACCGGGAAAAAATGTGAACAAAAAATCTTTCCCTTTCTTCCATTTTAAATTCATATTTTATATTTTGCACCGCAATTAAAGGGAATCTGAAAGTTTTTCCCATACAGAAGATAAATAACTAATTCAAGCAGATGAAAAAAAATATTACTCTGGCCTTATTGATTTCTGTTTTCATTGCATTTCTTTTGCTTGTTCCTATGCAGCGGCATATTTCTTCGGCAACAGGTAAGGTAAAGGCTCCCGGTTCAGACTCAGCATCAGTAATAAACATTCCCAAAGAACCACTTGAGATTGAAAAGATAATTAATGAATATGATCAACTGCTCGATTACGAGATAAGCAGCTCCGGAACTGTTGGCGCAGCAGTAGTCATTGTTTACAAAAATCAGATTGCCTTCTTGAAATGTTATGGGGTAAAAAGGGTTGGAGAAAATGACCCGGTTGATGAAAACACGGTATTCCGGCTGGCATCTGTTTCCAAAACAATAACAGGTATGCTGGCAGGTATCCTTGACAATCAAAAAATTATAAGGCTCGACGATAAAGTAATAAATTACCTGCCCGGTATAAAATTAAAAGATAGTGACAACACAAAGAAACTTAAAATACGTAATTTGCTGAGCCACACAACAGGATTAATACCTCACGCATACGATAATATGGTAGAAGAAAAGGTTCCGCTGGGAAAAATAATGGAAGTCCTGAACCAGGCAAACATATCATCCGAACCCGGAATTCTTTATAGTTATCAGAATGTGATGTTTAGCCTTGTAGATACGATAATTTCAATTAAGACATTTAAAAACTATGCTGAACTGGTAAAGGAAAAGATATTCATGCCCTGCGGAATGAAAAATGCATCTGCGGATTTCAGATCTTTTAAGGAAAATACAAATAAGGCTTACCCCCATATAAAAATTAATAATAACAGATACAAAGCAATACAACTGAATGACCGGTATTACAGCACTGCCCCTGCTGCAGGCGTTAATGCCAGTATTTCAGATATGGCTAACTTCCTGATCGCATTGCTGAAAAAAAATGACAGAATAATCACAAATAAAGTTTGTCATTCTGTATTTTCCCCGCAGGTAATAACTCATTTGCCCGGCGGATATTTCAGTCAGTGGGACAGGACCGAATCCGTTCATTACGGGATAGGATGGAGGTTAGTAGGCTATAAGGGAAGGAAAATAGCCTATCACGGCGGTTATGTCCAGGGATATAAAACTGAAATAGCATTATGCAGGGATGAAGATATTGGCATTGCTTTTCTTTCTAATTCACCAAACAAAACAGCCTCTAAAAGTGTACCCTTGTTTTTAAATCTCTATTTCCGGTTTATGGATGATAAAACCAAAATAGTGTCAGTAAGCAAAGCTACTGCCTCCAAGGAACTCTCTTAGCAGTGAAGTTGGAGGGATCTCCTTATCATCGATTGGTTTAAAAAATGACAAAAATTTAAGCAGGCGGACAGCCTCTGTATATTCGCGCTGATTTTCGAGAACGAGTTTCAGTAACGGATCTGCATATTTTTTCAGTACTGCAAGCTCATAAAGTGTGGCAGAATTAAACATCACATCGGCATTTTCCTGGTAAGGAAAAATATTTCTCTCCTCCCCTCTCCGTACCATGAGCCAACGGCTTATTGTGTCAGCAGCCCGGCTCCCCCTGTATTTGCTGTCACGAATGATGCGCCGGATTAAGCGGTTATCGGAAGTGGAAATATATGTATGTTCATCGACAGAGATTTGTGTAAGCGCAGAAATAAAGATCCTGAAGGTAGTATTATCATTTATTTCAGGAAGAAGATCTGGATTCATACCGTGGATACCTTCAACTATCAATATATCTTTCTCTCCTAATTTTATCCTGTCGCCATTCATATACCTTTTTCCACGGGAAAAATCAAACTTAGGCAACCGCACCTCTTCACCCCTGAGTATTTCATTTAACTGATCATTGAAAAATCCTATATCAATTGCTTTCAGGGCTTCAAAATCATAGTTCCCCTGTTCATCAAGAGGAGTATATTTTCTGTTAACAAAATAATCATCGAGTGATATCTGGTATGGCCTGCGTCCGACGACTGCAAGCTGAACACCCAGCCTTTTACTAAATGTGGTTTTCCCGGAGGCAGAAGGTCCGGCTACCATAACCATTCTTATATTTTTCTCTGAAGAACAGATCATATTGGCAATCTCAGCTATCTTTTTTTCATGAAGCGCCTCGGAAATCTTGATAATGTATCCTCCTTCATTTCTCAAGGTAAACTCATTAAGATGTGAAATAGTTGAAATATTCAGTATTTGTGCCCAGTCTTTATGTTCCTGGTATATTTCAAAAAGCTTCCTCTGATGCAATACCTCCTGCAGATTGTCTAAATTTTCCGGATCCGGCATCTGAAGAAGTAAGCCGTCAAAATATCTGATAAGATTAAAATTTATTATATACCCTGTTGAAGGGAGCAGGTGACCGTAAAAATAATTGCTTAAATCGTTCAGGAAGTAAAGACTGCAATACAAATGTCCCTGCTGCTCAAACAGCTGTGCTTTCTCTTCCAGCCCGTCATCCGTAAGCTTTTCTATAGCTGTTTTAGATAATAGCCCTTTCTTAATAAAAGGTATATCCTCATCAATCAGGTTCTGCATGGCTTTCTTAATTGCTATTATCTCCTCATCAGCTATCTGTCTTTCCAATCCTGTAAATTCACAGAAATAACCGTTGGAGATGCCTTTGCGTATTCTTAAGGATAGATTTGGGAATATCTTTTTAACTGCTGCGTAAAGTACAAAAATAAGACTCCGGAGATACATTCTCATCCCATCAGGATGGGATATATCAAAAAATTCAATATTCTTCGGCTTGACCAAACAAAAGGAGAGCTCACGTACCTGGTGGTTAACAATTGCTCCGCAAATTGCATTCTCAGACCTGATATTAAGATCACGGCTAATTTCAAGAAGCGAGGTTCCAAGAGGATAAACATGTTTTGAACGTGTGTTATGGCAATAAATTTCTATCTGCTTCATATTTTAAATACTTTTTCACGAAAATAGTAAATGTTGCATACAATACGGTTATTATTACCTGTCTGTTTTCTGTCCGTCTCACTAATCAATCCGTGCCCAATTCCCGGGCCAGGTATTCCGCAGTATAGAAATTACCTGATTTTATTATCTCTTCCGGCGTTCCCGCACAAAGTATTTTGCCTCCGTTTTTGCCACCCTCAGGACCCAAATCTATTATATGGTCGGCAACCTTTATAACATTCATATTATGCTCTATCACTATCACTGTATTCCCCTTATCCGCAAGTTTATTCAAAACACCGAGCAGCACGCGGATATCTTCAAAATGGAGGCCGGTCGTAGGCTCATCCAGAATATATATAGTTTTCCCTGTATCACGCCGGGACAGCTCCGCAGCCAGTTTAACACGCTGGGCTTCCCCTCCGGATAAAGTTGTTGATGACTGGCCAAGGGTAATGTATCCCAGTCCCACTTCCTGGAGGGTTTTTAATTTTGTAATAATGGAAGGAATACTTTCAAAAAACTCAACTCCCTGATTGATAGTCATTTCCAAAACATCGCTTATTGATTTTCCTTTGTATCTTATTTCAAGGGTTTCACGATTATATCTCTTTCCGTTACATTTCTCGCAGTGGACATAAACATCAGGCAGATAATTCATTTCAATCAGCTTAACTCCTCCGCCCTGGCACTCTTCACAGCGCCCTCCTTTTACATTAAAAGAAAAACGGCCCGGCTTGTATCCCCTGATTTTGGATTCAGGCAGACGGGCAAATAAATTCCTGATATCAGAAAAGACACCGGTATATGTAACAGGATTTGAACGCGGTGTACGTCCGATAGGCGATTGATCAACCCTTATGACCTTATCAGCATATTCCAGTCCCTCTACAGAATCATAAGGCAAAGGATCTTTTATTGAATTATAGAAATACTGACTTAAAACAGGCTGCAGGGTATCATTTATAGCTGTTGACTTTCCACTTCCTGACACACCCGTCACACAAATAAATTTTCCCAGCGGAATTTCAAGTGTCACATTCTTCAGGTTATTGCCTCTGCACCCCGTAATCTTAATAATTTTACCATTACCCTTTCTTCTGACAGCAGGCATCTCTATCTTTCTGCGATTATTGAGGTAATCGGAGGTCAAAGTATTACTCTTCATAACATCTTCCGGGGTTCCCGCCGCTACAATCTCCCCGCCATGCCGGCCAGCAAAAGGTCCCATATCAATTATCCAGTCGGCATGAAGCATTGTATCCTTATCGTGTTCCACAACAATCACTGAATTGCCTTTATCGCGCAATTCCTTAAGAGCTCTTATAAGTCTGAGATTATCCCTGTGATGCAGGCCAATGCTCGGTTCATCAAGAATATACAATACGTTAACCAATTGCGCACCTATCTGTGTCGCCAGCCTTATCCGCTGGGATTCTCCGCCTGACAGACTCTGTGCCGTGCGGTCGAGTGAAAGATAATTCAACCCCACCCCCGTCATAAATCCCAACCGGTCGCGTATCTCCTTTATAACTCCGGCAGCTATTAAGCGCTGGCGATCCGTAAGTCTGCTCCCGATACCTGCGAACCACCCGCTCAGTTCACTTAAATCCATTTGTGAAAGTTCCGATATATTCTTACCGTCAATTCTGAAGTGGAGAGACTCTTTTTTTAAACGCATGCCATTGCATTCGGGACAAACCGACTCCTTTACATATTGATAAGCCCATTTCTGCGCTCTTTTTGAGGTATTATATTCCCTCTGGTTTTCAATGTATTTAACAACTCCGTCATAGCTCATAAGATAATTAAGATTATTTCCCAACGGAGTATTTTTCAGAATAATGCGCTCATTAGTGCCAAAAAGAACGGCATACAATCCCTCTTCCGGAATATTCTTTACAGGCGTCTTCAATGTAAATCCAAACTTATCTCCCAGGGCATCTATCTGCCAAAATATCAGAGAATTTCTATATAATCCCAAAGGTGCAATACCTCCTTTGGCAATGCTCTTGTTCCTGTCGGGAATAAGTTTATCAATATCAATCTCTTTTATCACTCCGAGTCCGTTACACCTGGGACATGCTCCCTGGGGTGAATTAAAAGAAAAATCATGGGGTGCGGGTTCATTATAAGAAATTCCCGTAGAAGGGCACATCAACAGGCGGCTGTAATATTTCAGTACTTTCTCATCATAATCAAGTACCATCAGAATGCCCTTGCCATGCTTCATGGCCATTCTGACACTCTCTTTAAGCCGTTTATAACTTTCCCCCGTAACCCTTAACTTATCAATTACGATCTCAATAAAATGATTCTTATAACGGTCAACACGGTGATTATGCCTTATCTCACTTATTTCGCCGTCAATCCTTACATTTAAGAAGCCTTTACGCCTTATCTGTTCGAACAATTCACGGTAATGCCCTTTTCTTCCTTTGACAACCGGAGCAAGAATATATATCTTTTTCCCTGCAAAATCACTATTTATCAGATCCAGTATCTGCTGTTCGGAATACTTTACCATTTTCTCCCCGGTATTGTAAGAGAAAGCTTCAGAAGCCCGCGCAAACAGAAGCCGGAGAAAATCATATATCTCTGTTACAGTACCAACTGTTGAGCGGGGATTCCGGCTGGTAACCTTCTGTTCTATGGATATCACCGGGCTCAGACCGGTAATTTTATCGACATCCGGCCTTTCCAGATTTCCCAGAAAGGAACGTGCATAAGCTGAAAAAGTTTCGATATAACGTCTCTGTCCCTCTGCAAAAATGGTATCAAAAGCCAGTGAAGACTTGCCACTCCCGCTAAGTCCTGTAATAACCGTGAATTTATACCGGGGTATCTCCACATTTATATTGCGAAGATTATGGACCCTGGCTCCATGCACAACAATTTGCTCTTCAGGTTCAACCAATATATCAGTGAATTCCTCTTTAATATTTTGTATATCCTGCATATGCTAATCTCTCGTACTAATTTTGTTATTCGTGTCCAAAAAATCCTTTCTGAAGGTAATTCAACAAGAGTTAATCATCAATATATATGAAAATTCAATTCTATCAGACTATAAAAGTTATATTCAGTCCTTTAAAATTATAAGTTTTGCTTATTATCTGCTTTCACGGAAGCAGTCTCACAATTTAATCAAGAACAGGAATCTTTACAGGATATTGTTTTCTATTGGCATTTGTAAGGAAATTATCACGCAGCCACGGATTAAAATCTTTAAGCAATTTATAATTGATCCCATGCTCATGTGCGAAATCGGCAAAATTTTCCACCTGGTTCTGAATTATAACCTCGCGTATCCTGATATCCGGATAGATCTCCTCTTCAGGAACATAAAAATTATACTTGACAGGATCCTCTAAAATAAGTTTTAATGCAATGATACGAAACACATATCTCTGGGTTTCCTGTCCCAGCAGCAGGTCATAATATGAATCTGATTTCTGTCTTTCCACCTGCCGGTCTATTCCATTCATGCCTGCATTGAAGGATGCAGCTACCATTGTCCAGTTACCATATTTTATAAAAGCTTCAAGCATATAATCACATGCTGCGCGTGTTGATTTTTCAAGATGATAGCGCTCATCTACCTCGCTGTTTACCTCAAGGCCAAAATCACGGGCTGTACCTCTGAGAAACTGCCAGAACCCCACTGCCCCTACCGGAGAAACAGCACGAGGGTCTAATCCGCTTTCGGCAACAGAAAGATATTTAAAATCACGTGGTATCCCTTTTTCTTCCAGTATAGGTTCAATTATCCTGAAATATCTTGGCGCCAGTTTAATAAACCTGAGTGTCTGGGAATGAAAATATGAATTTACCAGCAGTTCACGATCAAGCGCCTCTTTTACATCAAACCTTTTCAACGGTAACGGTTCTCCCGCAAAAGACACTGAATCGGGTAAAGGAACGGCACAATATCTGAAAGGCTCATCCGTATTAACCACAACAGGGTCCTTCTCCCGCCCGTATCCCATAATTACAAATATAATTACTGCCATCTTAACAACTATTATCAATGGCAAAAATATCCTCCATCCTCTTTTTTTCGTCATATCCGTAACTCTTTTAAAAATGCAAAATTACATTTTTATTTAGAGCGAACAATGAAACGGTACATGTGTTCATCCAAACCCTAAATGTTTTTGGGGAGCATAATCCGGTAATTATAATTTTCAGAACAATTTAGCCGGGAGCTTGTTTTAAAACCGTTAGCTTCCCGAATGCAGAAAACCTGGTAACGCCAAATTAAAATTCATAATACAGACCTGTATAAACACCCATGCGGTAAGGCCTGAATTCAACATCCGGATTATTGTTAATAGAATTAAGATAATAGTTAATCCTGGGTTCGACAGCAAGAGATAAATGTTTGCTCAAAGAAAAATCGAATCCGAGTCCCAGGGTCCCGGAAACATTCAGGGTAGAAATATCGCGGGTCTTACCTATCTTCTGCATACCATATTCATTATCCAGATAAGCATTATTACCGACCACCATCCCGGCGCTGACTCCCCCGACAAGCTCAACATCCATCTTTGAGCTGATCAAAAGATAACGCAGGTATAAGGGTATTTCCAAAAAATCAAAGACCTGTGAGAATACTCCGCTCGTAAGCAAGGCATCTGCATTTCTGTCAATACTCTCCAATGCAGCAACAATCTCGGTTCCCTTGGGAATCTCCTCAAAATCTATTATGCCTGCAACACTGTTCATCGCTACCCGGTCTTCCTGAATATCAACTTCCGGATTAAAATAGAGTTTTCTTGCAGAGGCTGTTAAAATCCCATTTTCAGAATAATTATCAAATATTTGAGGCGTACATTCAGATTTCTGGCCGTTGCGGGCATAATAAACCCCGCTCTCGAGCTTCCATCTTTTCCGGGTTTTGTAACGAATTGAAATGCCGCCACACACATTTCCATTCAATTCAGAGGAGGGATAAGCCATATTACTGGCATAAGCAGGTGCATGGTTTGAGGAGTATGAGGAATAACCGGGAGAAACCTGAAAACCCATTTCCCAGGTCTGTCCTGACTCTTCCGGCATGGGGGGCGGCTGGTATATAACTGCTTCCCTGATTCCGGTGAATTGCAGATTGCTTTTTTCAACTTTCGAAGCCGGTTCAACAGTATAATCTTCATTGTAGCCGGCAAATTCAATTCTGTTGATCCGCTCCATGGATATTCTTTTTGTATCAGCATGTAAGACCTTAATGGCTTTTGACATATTCTCTTCACTTGTTACAGGAACATCTGCCGGACGTGTTGCAGCTACATATTGAGGAGCGGCCTCCACGGGAGGCAGTTCCATATTTTCAGGAACTCTCTTTTCTCTGATATTTTCTCCGGAATCTTCATTCTGACCGGACTTGATTTGTGATTCAATCCTTTCAGCATCCAAAACACCAGGTATTCTGCTGACAGATATCATGTCGAAATACCAGCCAGCTATAAGCGCCAGTATTAAAAGCGCTGCCACTGCACTCCAACGGTATATTATCATTCGTACTTTTCCCCGTCTTAAAACCATTTGCTCCCGGATATTATTCCAGACATGAGCCGGTGGTTCTGCTGTAAACTCTTCCAGTTTATCCCGGAATACCTTATCAATATTTTCTCTCTTATTCTCCATGCAGGCTTATTTTATCTGATTTAACCTCCCCGTAAAGATCCTGCACCTTACGTTTTAAAATATCTCTTGCCCTGGCAAGATTTGATTTGGATGTTCCTGCCGATATATTCATAACCTTGCTTATTTCCTGATGATTCATCCCTTCTATTACAAAAAGGTTGAAAACCATACGATAGCGTGGCGGCAACTGCTGTATTAATCCCAGTAATTCTTCTGCCCCTAATTTCTCAAATACATCTTCAGGAAAATGCTGCAAATCATATTTTTCAATATCCTCCACAGAATACAGAACATTCTGTTTCCGGAATTTGCCAAGTGAAATATTTACCATTATACGTCTCATCCAACCTTCGAAAGAACCTTCAAATCTGAACTGCTTAATATTTGTAAAAACCTTGATAAAACCGTCCTGTAAATTATCCTCAGCTTCTCCCCTGTCTTTTGCATACCGTAAACAAATCCCAAACATTTTCGGAGCAAACATCCGGTATAATTTTTCCTGGGCACGCATATCCCCGGAGGCACATTCTCTTATAATATCATTAAGATCTTCCAAATCAAAGCTGCAAATGTTCTCCCAAAAATAAGGATAAATTATTCTTTAATAACAAATTATCCCTAACTTGCTTAAAAATTGTCCGATTTCTGATTTATTCCGAAATCATGAATTAGATGAAATAAGGTTCTGTAAGGTTGCGTTATAAAAAATAAAAAATTCACGCAACCTTTATATAATAAATTACATCTGAAACTATAAAACTAAAAATTCAAAGGGCATGATAAAAAATTTAATTTTGATGATAATTTTGGTATTTGTATTCCTTACAGGATGCAATATCTCAGACAATTCCGTTGATGATAATGAGATTATCGTCACCGAAAAAACCGCCCGGCTCATAAAAGCTGAAAATAATTTCGGCTTCGAACTTTTTAAAAATATCTATAACTACGAAAAAGAATCCGACAACATTATGGTTTCCCCGCTTAGCGTCAGTCTGGCCCTTGCCATGACTTACAACGGGGCAGACGGAGAGACTAAGACCGCCATGGAAAAAACCCTGAAAGTAAACGGATTATCAACGGAAGACATCAATACATCGTATCATGATCTGGTTGAAGCGCTTAAATCATTAGATCCCAAGGTACTTCTTGAGATTGCCAATGCAATATTTTACAGGCAGGATTTTGATGTAGAAAAAGATTTTGTCACTGTCAACGAACATTATTACAATGCCGAAGTTACACCCCTTGACTTTGGGTCCCCGTCAGCTACTGAAACAATAAACGGATGGGTTGCAGAACATACCAATCAGAAGATTAAAACCATCCTGGATAAGATAAGCCGCGATCATGTGATGTTTTTACTGAATGCCATATATTTTAAGGGGATATGGGAAAAAGAGTTCAATGATGAGGGAACAGAAAAGCTGCCATTCTATCTTGAAAACGGGGATATGATACAGACAGAAACAATGCAGAGGCTTGATACCCTGCCTTATATGTCAAATGATATATTCAGCGCTGTGCAGCTCTCATACGGAAAAGGAAACTATAATATGTATGTTCTGCTTCCTCAAAGCGGACGTAAACTTGAGGATATAATAGAGAAACTGGATGAGGATAGCTGGGAATCATGGATTGACAGCTTCATGGAAAAAGAAAGCGTGGATATCAAACTTCCCCGCTTCAGTTACAAATATGAAATAAGACTAAATGATGTTCTCTCCGAAATGGGCATGGAAATTGCTTTTACACCAGGTTTGGCAGACTTTACAGGTATCAACAGGGCAGGAGGATTGAATATTGACTATGTAAAGCATAAAACATTCATTGAAGTGAATGAAGAAGGGACTGAAGCTGCTGCTGTAACTATAGTTGCAATTGAACGCTCCTCGGTGGGCGGCCCTGAAAAAGTACCTTTCTATGTCAACAGGCCATTTATGTATGTTATTACTGAAAAGGATACCGGGGCTGTCCTTTTTATGGGAACTGTCAAAATCCCGGGTAAGGATACATAAAAAACATGACGGTGAAGATGATATCCTCTGTTCGACATTAAGATATGTCCTGATTACAATCCGTGATCAGGAATTTCCCGTATCACTGGAAAATACTGTAAGAAAGTCCTATTGCAAAATCCAGGGTAGATTTACCAAATGTTTCACTATAGCTGCTAATATCAGGATCGTTAAATGGGACTTTCTGGTCCTTATAGAAAGATCTGAGCAGACCTGCGTCCAGTTTCAGGACATCTGATATTTGATACTCTATGCCACCTCCCAGGGTGAATGAAGACAGATTATTGTCGAAATCACTCTGGTAGCTCTCTGCAACACCCAGATTACTGTATAATCCTCCTAAGCTGAATGCAAAATTCTTACTGACGTTAAACTGCAGTCCCAATCCCAGTTCAACACCATTATTATCAATTTTTCGATGACGGATCTCTGAGTCATCAACACCTTCCCATATTGCTATATCTCTCGTGTTATAACCCCAGGTATTAATTCCTTTATCAAAAAACATAGTGTATGAAAGCTGAGCCTCTACCAGTCCCATATTATATCCTAGCCCCACACCCAGTATTGCGGGTATATCATTACCAGTAGATTTGCCATCGGGGAATAATCCCAAATCATCCACAGTTGTGCTATTTGTCAGCTGAAGTTTGGTCTCCATCTCATATCTCAAAGCTATATTGAAATTTTCAGCAGGAGAAATATTCAGGCCTATCATAGGTGTGATACCGCTGCCGGTTTGTTCTGTTTCAACCTCCTTATCCTCCAGCAACTCTGCTGTATTTTCCAAAGTGGAGGCAGTGGCATTTAACTGATCAGCAGTACCATATAACTTATCTGCCTCACCGCTCAGAGTGGATGCAACCTGGGAAAAGGCACCGGCAGCAACAGCATTTGTAAATCCTGAAGGATCAACTCCAAACTGCTGAAGAGCCCCGATCAGCTGGGGATCCGAAAGAGGATCATTCGGATTGATATATCCGGCCTCAATGGCAGCTGCAAGATTACCAGATAAAGTACTTGCAGTAGCAGCAGCAGCATCGTACTGTGCTGCCCCGGCTGCAGCCTGGACAGCGACACCTGAAACCACACCGGCAGCCTGTGGCAGCCACGTTGGAGCACTGACCATTTCTCCGCCAACATTTAATTGTATATTCTGAATACTTCCGGCATATGTGTTTTTCGAAGGCAGATACCTTAATCCGCCATAAACCGAGAATACATCATTCAATTTATAAGTTGCCCCCAATTGTATCCCCCAGAATATTGAACTCCCCTCAAAAGCTAAATTTGCATTGTAACCAGTCACATTCAATGCAGGATTAATCTGGCTCAAACCCGATAAAGCAGGAACAATCTTGCTGATGGGAATTTCAAATGACGGCAATCCTCTTTCGTAACTTGCCGACCCTCCTCCTGCATTTGGCCCGAATCCAAAAGAAAATGCCCAGTTATTATTTTTATAAACAGCATAGCCTGTGGGAAAGACAGGCACACTAACCGCTCCCTCATAATAACCGTCATTAAGCAATCCAAAATTCGAATCTACTGTTTTAGTCTGAAAAATAGTCTGGCTGCTAAGGGCAAAATGCCATCCGTCGCCCATCTTTATCAATCCTGCAGGATTATAATAAACTGCATCTATGCCGAGAGATGCATTACGCGAAAGCATACGAACGAACTGAGCGCTCTGATTTGTGTTTGTCAATAAACCACCGGCAATGGCTAACTGAGCAAGCATAAAGAATGCTGCAACAAAAGTCAATTTTTTCATAGATTTACATTTTACTATTTATTTATTTTCATTCTTAAATCCTTTTCAAAGGAATATTTATTAAGATCAAACAGTTTATAATTTGCAGACAAATTTATAATTAAAAATCTATACGCAAAAAAATCTTATTCATTTTCAATCTATTATAGAATTTTCAAACAAAAAGAACATAAATTCAATTATTACAAAAACATATAACAACTCCTATGAATAAGGAACTGAAGGAATAAAACCCTCGGGATCCCTCCTTTATCGTTCGGGATAGAGAATCAAAGTATAACTGAATTATTTAAAAATGGGGTAAAAATCAAAAATTTTAAATATGGATAACTTCACCATAGGCCTCGGCGGCGGCTTCCATTACAGCCTCACTCATTGTGGGATGCGGATGGATTGTTTTGATCAGTTCATGACCGGTTATCTCAAGTTTCTTTGCCACAACCATTTCAGCAATAATTTCGGTGACATTATCACCGATCATATGTGCCCCCAACAACTCACCATACTTTGCATCAAATATTAATTTGACAAAGCCCTCTTTTTGTCCTGCTGAACTGGCTTTTCCACTTGCAGAGAAAGGGAACCTGCCCACTTTTAATTCGTATCCTGCCTCTTTGGCTTTGGCCTCGGTAAGGCCGACAGATGCAATTTCAGGATTCGTGTAAGTACAAGCGGGTATATTATTATAATTAACAGGTTCAGTATCCAGCCCCGCAATTTTTTCAACACAGACTATTCCTTCAGCGGAAGCAACATGTGCAAGTGCAGGGCCTGCAACTATATCACCAATAGCATAAATGCCTTCCACATTAGTACGGTAATATTCATCGACTTTAACCTTTCCTTTTTCTGTTTCAACACCTGTCTCTTCCAAACCTATCCCTTCGGTATTTGGTGTAATTCCGACTGCCGAAAGAACAATATCCACCTCTGCTGTCTCTTCTCCTTTTTTTGTTTTAATAGTGACTTTGCATTTCTCCCCTGAAGTATCCACCTTTTCCACAGTTGAGCTGGTCATAGTCTTCATTTTACCTTTTTTAAACGATCGCTCCAATTGTTTAGCCACTTCCTCATCTTCATTGGGCACAAGCGTAGGCATGAACTCTACCAACGTAACTTTTGTACCTATCGAATGATAAAACCATGCAAATTCACTGCCTATGGCGCCGGAGCCGACAACCAGCATACTTTCAGGCTGTTTGTCAAGGGTCAGAGCCTCCCTGTAACCTATGATCTTTTTACCGTCCTGCTTCATATTTGGCAATTCCCTCGATCGTGCACCTGTTGCAAGGATAATATGTTTTGCAGAATAACTTTTTTTACTGCCTGAATTATCAATTACCTCTACTGTATTTTTCCCGGCCAGCTTCCCGGTTCCGGAAATCGTCTCTACCTTATTCTTTTTGAACAAAAAACTGACCCCTTTGCTCATCTTCATGGCAACCTCACGGCTGCGTTTTATCATAGAAGGGAAATCAGGTTTAACTTCCCCGTCAACAGCCACACCATAATCAGCAGCATGACTTACATACTGAAAAGCCTGAGAACTTTTCAAAAGAGATTTTGCAGGAATACAACCCCAGTTAAGACAAACGCCGCCAAGGCTCTCTTTTTCCACTACCGCAACCTTTAATCCTAATTGTCCTGCCCGTATAGCCGTAACATATCCTCCGGGTCCGCTTCCGATAATAATTACATCATAATCCATTATATTTCATTTTAGATGAGCCTGATCCGTTATTATATCTTGATTATCTGTATTATATAGCACATATAACGAAATCACACTCAAAGATTAATTAATATTATCCCTGTAATCATAAATAATAACAAAATTAAATCAAATTAATAAAATATCCATCCTTCTCTGTAGGGCATCTTTTACATTTATTATTTATTATTGATGATTTATTATTTAGAATGGCTAATTACGAATATAGGAATGATGAATATTGGAATTTCGAATTTATTTTAAATTTCTGTATATCTGGAGTAGTTTGCCGGCAGCATCAAAGGAGCTCATTTTTTTGTTTTTCACACTTATTTCAAACTCTTTTAATTTTTCCTTAATTTCAGGATTATTGTAAAATGCATTCTTAATTTCCTCCTCAATAGTTTCATGCAGCCAGTAAACGGACTGGGAATTCCTGTTTTCCCGGAAATAGCCATTTTTCAAAGTTATTTTCTTATAATCTTCTATTTTTTGATTTATTTCCTCGATACCTTTTTTGTAAACAGATGAGCAAGTCACAACACATGGTGTCCATCCCGATTCTTTCGGGGGAAACATATGAAGTGCGTTGTTATATTGTACTTGTGCTATTTCAGCTCTCTCCATATTATTTCCATCGGCTTTGTTAATAGCAATCAAATCTGCCATTTCCATTATCCCGCGCTTGATGCCCTGCAACTCATCTCCTGCCCCGGCAAGCATCAGAAGCAGGAAAAAGTCACACATGGAGTGAACTGCAATCTCACTTTGTCCTACCCCCACTGTTTCAATAAAGATATGATCAAAACCGGCCGCCTCACATAAAATAATTGTTTCCCTGGTTTTTCTGGCAACACCGCCGAGGGAGCCAGCTGAGGGGCTGGGCCTGATATAGGCGTTTTTATCTCCTGCCAGCTTCTCCATACGTGTTTTATCACCCAGAATACTTCCCTTCGATCGCTTGCTGCTGGGATCAACAGCTAATACAGCCAGCTTGCCTCCCGAATCGGTAATCTGGCTTCCTAAAGCTTCTATAAAGGTACTTTTGCCTACTCCCGGGACACCCGTAATGCCAATACGTACAGATTTTCCACTGTGCTGAAGACATTTTGAAATAATCTCCCTTGCGACCTTCTGGTGGTCAGGCCTTGAACTCTCAACTAAAGTAACCGCCCTGCTCAGCAATGTTGTGTCACCTCCCAGAATTCCGCTGACATAGTCTTCTGCAGGAAAAATTGTTCTCTTTTTGCCCAGGAATGACCTGACTGAGAGGTCACCCGGTTCCCCTGATAATATAATAGGGGGCTCTTTCTTATTCTCTTTATCATATCCGGCACGTCTCTTCTTTTTTGTCATTGACCACTCAATTATGAACATTCATAAAATACCATAATCAATACAAGGTTAAAACAAAAAATCAGGCTTTCCAAAAAAATTCAACCCCGGGGTTATATAAACACAGCCGGGGTTGTTCCATATTAGGTTTTTGGGATATTCTAACTGCCTGTTTCCACATTACAGGAAACCCGGAGAATATTTGTGGGCGTTTTGGGATCATTGGTAATTATAGTAATCGATTTACTTTGACGACCCCTTTTCCCCCGGGAATCAAAAGTCACCTTTACAGGAGCTGACTCTCCAGGTGCAAGAACCTTCCTGGAAGGAGCAACAGCAGTACATCCACAGGAAGAACGTATATTACGGATGATCAATTCAGACTTGCCTTCATTCTTCAGATTAAACGTGTGATCTTTTCTTTCCCCCTGCTTCATCGTCCCGAAATCATGAGATTTTTCAGGAAAAACTGCTACAGGGGCATTAGCAAGCTGCTCAGGTGTCAGCTTGGAAAAATCTTCTTCTATTGTTGCGCTGACCCCCAATGATGCGCGGTAATCCTGACTGCCATTCAGTGAAAAATATATCCTGTGGGAAGTAAAACCATATGTATTTGCCCCCGCAGCATTATATGTAACTATCAATTTCCCTCTTCCTTTTGCCGGAATTGTTTCCGGTTCCGGAATGGCCTTGATATGTGAGGGTATCCTTCTGAATCCCACGGTCACGGGATTGTCAGTATCATTAACCAATTCCAGTTCTTTAGTTTCAACATCGTTGGTTTTCATCCGTGAAAAAGAGAGATGGTTTGTTTTTACCCTCAAAGCGCCGATTGTCCGCGGATAAAGCTCCTGCAAAGTTTTTTCCCTGGGCTCTACGCGTCCTTCCAGATGCAAAATAGTAGTACCGTTAGTTGCATTGGATTGAACTATAACTGACTTATTGAAAGCGCCCGGTCTGTTTTTTGGATCATAACTTACTTTTATTGAGCCTGCCTCATTTGGAGCAACAGGTTCACGGGTCCACTGAGGAGAGGTGCAGCCACATGATGCGCGTACATTATTAATTACCAAAGGAACTGTACCTTTATTGGTAAAAGTAAATGTGGCAGTCTGAACCCCGGCGGATTCCTTAAATTCGCCAAAATCATGTTTTGTATTTTCAAAAAAGATTTGCGGCTTTTGGGCAAAAGCTATTATCGTCAGAAAATAAAAATTAAAAATCAATAATAACTTTATAAACTGTTTCATATCTATTCGTTTTTAATTGTTGGAATTATTAACTTTATTTGTTACAAATGTATGAATGGTTTGATAAATATGATGTTAATCAGATCTAATATTTTGTTAATAAACTGTTAACAAACAACTATTTTTCAGGTCATTATTAATAAAAAGAATTGTATAAAATAACACATGAAGGGAAAGGCGTTTAAATATATCATCTTACTGGCAACAATCTCAATTGCAGGAGTCGTGTCATTACAGTTCTTTTTCCTGAGAAACTCTTACAGCTATTCTGAAAAACAATTCCGGGAAAGTGTTACAGTTGCATTGAAAGAAGTTGTATGGCAAATTCTGGTTGCCAATGGCAATATAGCTAACTTCGACAGCATTACACCTGTTGAAATGATATCAGACAGTTATTATCTGGTAAATGTGGATGCATTGATTGATTATGAACTTTTAAAATTTCATCTGGCGGAGGAATTAAAAAAACATCAGATATTTGCCGATTTTGAATTTGCAATTTATAATCCCGCTACCGGCCGGATAGAACAGGGTACATATATTACTGCCAATGGAGCAGAAAAAGACTCTGACTACAGTTTCCCGCATATCAGGGAAAGAGAGAATAATTATTTCGTAATCCATTTCCCTGACCGTGCGCCATATTTTCATGCCCGTCTTTCGATTTGGTATCTTTTCACAGGCCTGCTGTTATTGATCATAATATTTTTCGGCTATGCGCTATCGGTAATAATACGCCAGCGCCAGCTTTCCGAGATTCAGAAAAATTTTATCAATAATCTCACTCACGAATTAAAAACCCCAATTTCTTCAATAGCTCTTTCTGCGAAGGTTATAAACAATAAAGATATTCTTGAAAATCCTGAAAGGCTTTTTGAATATGCACGAATAATTCAGGATCAGAATAACCGGCTTTACGCAAATGTGGAAAAAGTACTTAACCTGGCATCACTCGAAAAAAATAAGATCCATCTGAACAGGGAAAAAATAGAAGTTAAATCATTTCTTCCTGAAATAACCGGCTCCTTCAGACAATCCGACTCTGGTAAAAAAGCGACTGTTAAGCTTAACTTAAAAGATAATCCCGGGAGCATAACAGCCGACAAATTCCATCTTGCCAGCCTTGTTATGAATATCCTTGAAAACGGCATTAAATATTGCGAAAAGGATCCTGAAATTGAAATTGAAACTGAAATTTCAAAAAATAAACTATTTATTAATTTTAAAGATAATGGTATAGGAATCTCAAAAAAATACAGAAAAAAAATTTTCAGGCGTTTTTACCGTGTACCTACGGGAAATGTGCATAATGTTAAAGGATTTGGCCTTGGACTGGACTATGTCAGAAAAATAGTAAGGGCACACGGATGGAAAATAAGAGTAAAAGATAATCCCCCGGGGGGAAGTATATTCACGCTGATAATTCCTTTGAGGAGATAACATGTTTTGATTACTTTTACATTCGAACTGTTTTAACCGGGGAATAGTAATCATTTTAGATTTTCAGATGATAAAATTTATAAATGTTTTAGAAAAGAAAAAGGTAATTAATTGTATTGATTTCCGACAGATAAACAGAAAAATTAATCTCTATGGAGGAAATGGCAAAAATATTATTGGTTGAGGATGATGAGGCTCTTCGCTTTATTGTGAAAGATAATCTGGTTCAGAAAAAGTATGAAGTTGATGTTGCTGAAAACGGAGAGAAAGCCCTCGAATTATTCAGGAGAAACGACTATCATGTTATCCTTCTCGATATAATGCTTCCCAAAACAGATGGCTTTAAAGTTGCAGAACGGATCAGGGAAACTGATGAACATATTCCCATTATCTTTCTTACTGCCCGGTCAATGACAGAAGATAAAATAACAGGGTTGTCCATTGGAGGAGATGACTATATCGTTAAACCTTTCAGCATGGAAGAGCTTTTGCTGAAAATAAAGATCTTCCTGAGAAGGAGCAGTAACTTATGCAGTCCGGGTACAGAATCAACCAGGTCAAAAAAGATCGGCCGTTTTATTTTCTTTCCTGATGACCTGACACTTTGTGTCGATGGGAATACCAGGAATCTTACCATGAAAGAAACAGAGCTGATAAAACTTTTTTCTGAAAATCCAAACAAAGTGTTAAGCAGAAATGAAATTTTAGAAAAAATATGGGGGTCAAGTGATTATTTTCTGGGGCGAAGCCTCGATGTTTTTATTTCACGCCTGAGAAAATATTTTAAATCTGATCCTAATGTTAAAATCGTAAACCTTCACGGCATAGGATTTAAATTTTCAGTAAAAAAATAGACTTACAATTTGCAGGAAATAAAAAAACAGCTACTTTTGCAGACCGAATTTAGTGAGGCATAAGAAAAGAAGATACAAATGAAACGAACATTTCAGCCATCCATCAGAAAGAGAAAAAATAAGCATGGCTTCAGGGAAAGGATGTCCACAGCCAATGGCAGAAAAATTTTAAAGGCCCGTCGTGCAAAGGGCAGGAAAAAACTTACTGTTTCCGACGAAGCAAGACATAAGAGATAATTTTCTAATGATAATATTTTTTACAGGAAGGTAAGGAATGTCAAATTCTTTACCTTTTTGTGTTTAAAAAAAATCTCAAAATTATTCCGGTGCAAAAAAAAATAACCGATTTTCTTAACCTCCCTGTCCAATTAAAAAAAATTGCTGAAAAAGTAATTTCTGAAGAAAGAATTTCATCCTCAGAAGCAGTTGAATTATTTTATTCTTCAAACCTGTCCCTGCTCGGATTTCTTGCCGACACTGTCAAAAAAAAGAAAAACGGCAACTATGTTTTTTATAACAGAAATTTTCATATAGAACCTTCTAATATATGCATCAATAATTGCAAATTCTGTTCATATAAACGCAAAAAAGGCCGTAAGGGAGCATGGGAATACAGTATTGATGAGATTCTTCAATTAGTAAAAGATCACGGTCATTCAGGAGCTACGGAAGTCCATATAGTTGGCAGTGTTCATCCCGACCGGGATGTTTATTTTTATGCAGATATGCTGAAGGCAATAAAAAATGAGGCGCCTCATTTGCATATAAAAGCATTTACTGCCACAGAAATTGAATATATGTGTAAAATTGCAGGAATTACCATCGAAGATGGCCTGCAGATACTTAAGGATGCAGGATTGCAATCAATGCCCGGAGGAGGCGCTGAGATCTTCGATGAAACACTGAGGGATAAGATTTGTTTCGGGAAAACCAGTTCAGAAGAGTGGCTCAGAATTCACTATACAGCTCATCGGCTGGGAATACCTTCAAATGCAACAATACTTTACGGCTTACTGGAAAATTATGAACATCGTGCAGATCATATGCAGCGACTCCGCGACCTGCAGGATAAAACAAAAGGATTTAATGCTTTTATCCCGTTAAAATTCAAGCATAAAAATAATGCTTTTGCAGGCATAAAAGAAACAACATTGATCGAAGATCTGAAAAATTATGCCGTATCAAGAATATACCTTGACAATATTCCTCATATTAAAGCATATTGGCCGATGATTGGCAGGGAATCCGCACAGTTGGCATTAAACTTTGGAGTTGATGATCTCGACGGCACTATAGAAGACTCCACAAGGATCTATTCAATGGCGGGAGGAGAACAAAGACCCTCAATAAGCAGTGATGAACTTAAACGGTTAATCAATGAAATGAATTTAATCCCTGCCGAACGGGATTCATTGTATAATATCATCCGTCCGGTTGAAAAAATAACTCCGGATATTGTCAATTATAAATCATAAATATAAAAGAGGTGTAATCAAAAGCTATTTTTTTGCATTATTTTTGCTCTGAATCATTATATTGAATAAAAAATGACTTTGAAAAGATTTCTTCTCAGCCCTCTCTTCCTGAAGAATCTCCTTCTCGCCGGAGTAATAATTGTTCTGTTAATAGTGATAACGATGCAGGGATTAAAAATATATACCCGTCACGGAGAGGCGAATCCTGTTCCGGACTTCTCAGGGCTTAACCAAAGGGAAGCATTGCAGACAGCAGCCCGGAATGATCTCAGGATTAAGATCGTTGATTCTCTTTACCTTGATGATGCACCGCCCGGGGTCGTTGTTGACCAGGTTCCTGATGCAGGCCACGGAGTCAAAAAAAACCGTACCATTTTTCTTACTATCAATTCAACAAGGCCTGAGCTTGTAACACTGCCCCAGTTAACCGATATTTCCTTCAGGCAGTCAAAAGCTCTGATAGAAAATAGCGGACTGCAAATAGGCCGCATTTCATATCAGCCATCCGAATATAATAACCTGGTTCTGGAAATTCAACTCGACTCCGCAAAGTTAACTGCCGGACAAAAATTGCCTAAAGGAACAAAAATAGACATGATTGTCGGCCGTGAACAGGGGAATCAGGTTACTTCGCTACCTAACCTTACAGGTCTGACAGTTAAAGAAGCAAAAATGGCGCTTACCGATGCAATGTTAAATGCCGGCGTGGTTATTTATGATAATTCAGTGTTGACAGCAGAAGATTCACTAAATGCCCGGGTGTGGAGGCAACATCCGAATCCGAAAGTATCTGCTTCTGTTAACCTCGGCTCTTCCGTTGATTTATGGGCGACGGTGGACAAATTGAAGATCACAGATGCTATGGAGCTTTTTTTCTGATAATATCATGGGAAAATATCCTGTAAATAATGAAAAAGCCGAAACAGCGACAATGTATGAACATTACCGGTTGAAAGTCGATCATGGCCAATCATCAATGCGGATTGACAAATATCTGGCAAACCGGATAGAAAATGCATCGCGGAGCAGGATCCAGGATGCCGCCGGAGCGGGTAATATCCGGGTAAACGGAATGCCGGTAAAAGCCAGTTATAAGATAAAAGCAGGCGATGAGATAACGATATTAATGGATTATCCAAGGAGGGAATTAAAGATTATCCCTCAGGAAATACCCTTAAATATAGTTTATGAGGATGACTCCCTGGTTGTTATTAATAAACCTCCCGGGTTGGTGGTTCATCCGGGCCACGGGAATTATTCAGGCACTTTGGTTAATGCCCTTGCCTGGCGTTATAAAGATTTGCCCATGTTCAACGGGGAAAATATCCGTCCCGGACTTATCCACCGGATTGACAAAGGCACTTCCGGCCTTATTGTAGTTGCTAAAACCGAACAGGCAAAAAATAAACTTGCCAGGCAATTTTATAATAAGACCACTGAAAGAGAGTATCAGGCATTGGTATGGGGCGTACCAAAAATTGAATCGGGCACAATTACAGCCAATATAGGAAGAAGTCTTAAAAACAGACAGGTCTTTACTGTTTTTCCTGATGGTGGCCATGGTAAAAATGCTGTGACACACTACAAAGTCATTAAACCTCTCGGATATGTCAGCCTTTTGGAATGTACCCTGGAAACAGGCCGCACACACCAGATACGGGTACACATGAAATACATAAACCACCCTGTATTCAATGACTCTGATTACGGCGGTGACCAAATTTTACGGGGAACAACTTTTTCAAAATACAAACAGTTTGTTAAAAATTGTTTTAAATTGCTGCCGCGTCAGGCATTGCATGCTAAAAAACTCGGATTTAAACATCCGGGGACAGGCAAAAAAATGTTATTTGATTCTGAGTTGCCTGAAGATATGACGAATGTAATTGAAAAATGGGAAAATTATATTGCCGGAAGAAATGACTGAAAAACCTGATATTGCAATTGTTACAGGAGGTAATTCCTCCGAATTTGAAGTGTCCCTGAGAAGCGGAAACACTATTTTCAAAGCTATAGATGCTGAAAAATTTACTCCCTGGCTTGTTTGTCTTAAAGATACGGAATGGAAAGTAATTCAAAACGGACAGGAAATCGCAGATATTGATAAATCCGGTTTTTCGTTTGTGTTTAATGGGGAAAAAATACACTTTGACTTTGCATATATTACAATACATGGAACACCCGGCGAAGACGGTATTCTTCAGGGATATTTTGATCTGCTGAAAATTCCTTATTCCACCAGTAATGTGCAATCCTCATCAATAACATTCAACAAATGGTTCTGTAATAATTATCTGCGTAGTTTTGACATTAAAATGGCCCGTTCTGTTTTAATAGACAAAGAGGACAAGGCAGATGCGGACAGTATAATAAAATATCTCGGCCTTCCTCTTTTTGTAAAACCAAATGCAGGAGGTTCCAGCTTTGGCATAACCAAGGTAAAAAGTCAAAAAGGACTCCGGCCGGCGCTGAAAAAGGCATGGGAAGAAAGCAGGGGGGCAATTGTGGAAGAATTCATTGAAGGGGCTGAATATACCTGCGGCCTGGTAAAATTTAAAAATGAAGAGATTGTATTCCCTGTTACCGAAGTTATTCCAAAAAATGAATTTTTCGATTATGAAGCTAAATATACTCCCGGTGTAACTGATGAGATTACCCCGGCAAGACTTCCGGTTCACTTGTCAGATAAATGCCGCCGGTTAAGTTCACGTATTTATGATTTATGCAGGTGTAAAGGAATAGTAAGGGTGGACTATATATTAAATAACGAAGAATTTTATTTCCTGGAAGTAAATACCACGCCGGGTATGACGGAAACCAGTTTCATTCCGCAGCAGATCAAAGCCATGGGAATGAGTTTAAAGGATGTTATTTCCCGTATAATCGGGGAAGGGATTGCTAATCAGTGATGAGATAAAAATCTTGATTTTATAATACTTTGACAATAATTATAAAGGATTACAAATTCATAATCTTTTAATGAAATATTTTTGTTTATTAAAAAACAATTCTTCACAGGAAATTAAATTACCTATAACCAGATATCTTTCAGACAACTTAAATAAGATATCCTGAAAAAATAATCCGCAATAAACATTTGTGAATAAAGTCAGTTAACAATTAAAAGAGATAAAACTTGCCTGCCAGTTTACTAATTTTGTACTTTTGAGTTTCAATTAATAATTAACTCTTCTTAAAAACTTATTCACCAATGGTTGCAGATAATAAAAAACTCAATTCCGGTCAGGGGCGCAGGCAAAAAGGAATGACAATAGATGAAATAAACGCTCAGTACGGCAAGCTGCCCCCACAGGCTCTTGAAGTTGAAGAAGCTGTACTGGGAGCACTGATGCTGGAACGGGATGCATATGTGACAGTTGCGGATATTATTGAAACAGCAAGTTTTTACAAAGAAGAGCATCAAAAAATATTTGAAGCAATAAAAGATCTATCGTCAAAAGAAAAACCTGTTGACCTGCTGATGGTTACCCAGGAACTAAAAAACCGTGAACAACTGGATGAAGTGGGCGGACCGGGTTATATCACGCAGCTGACGAGAAGAGTTGCTTCAGCAGCCCACATTGAATTCCATGCAAGGATTATCGCTCAGAAATTTATCCAGCGCGAGCTTATTCGCGTCTCTTCCGAAATACAGGGAAAATCATATGATGATACCATTGATGTGGATGATCTGATAGATTTTTCAGAATCATCCTTGTTCCAGATAGCAGAAAGAAATATTAAAAAAGAGACACTTCCTATAAAACCTGTATTAAATGAGGCTATCCTGCAGATAGAAAAAGCAAGGAATCAAAAGGACGGGCTCAGTGGTGTGCCTTCAGGTTTTACATCAATCGACCGGATAACTTCCGGATGGCAAAAAACTGACCTGGTTATTATTGCCGCACGTCCCTCAATGGGCAAAACCGCCTTTGTACTTAGTATGGCACGTAATATGGCAGTTGAGCATGAAAGGCCGGTAGCTGTATTTTCTCTTGAAATGTCGTCAATTCAACTGGCTAACAGACTTATAGCTGCTGAAACAGAATTGGGCTCCGATAAACTAAAAACAGGCAGGCTTGAAAACTATGAGTGGGAACATCTGAACCGGAAAATCTCCTCACTGGAGAAAGCTCCCATATACATAGATGACACTCCTGCCCTTTCAATTTTTGAGCTCAGGGCTAAATGCAGGCGTTTAAAAATGCAACATGATATTCAGGTTGTAATAGTTGACTATCTCCAACTGATGACCTCAGGCTCTGAGGGACGCGGGAGCCGGGAGCAGGAAGTGAGCGCTATCTCCCGCTCACTCAAGGCTATTGCCAAAGAGCTGGATATCCCCATTCTTGCGCTTTCCCAATTAAACCGGTCAGTAGAATCCAGGGAGGGCAAACGGCCTCAGTTGTCAGACCTCCGTGAATCAGGAGCCATAGAACAGGATGCCGACATAGTCGCATTCATTCACCGTCCCGAATATTACGGGATAACTGAAGATGATTCGGGAAATTCACTGATAGGAGTAGCAGAAATAATAATCGCAAAACACCGTAACGGGGCTACAGGCGATGTTCACCTGTCATTTAAGAAAGAACTTGCGAAATTCAGTGATATGGAACCACGGTTTAACCAGGAATTTCCGGCTGTCTCAAAATTCAGCTCTAAAATGAACCAGGATGAGGAGGACGAGGCGCTGAGCGCAAATTATAATTTTGACAACGATTCAGGAAGAGGAAATTCTGATACGCCTTTCTAATTAATTCATGGTTGTATGACAAATTTTTTGCATATTTCCACCAACCGAAAAATTTTGAATAAAACAAACATGTAAATTTCAGTCAAAAAACAGGAAAGAAATGTACATGCCATGGAAAAAGAATTAATGATTATTTCTAATTGTTTTAGTTATATATTCTCCGGCTTGAAAATCTTAAAAGAATGAGAAAAATAATATTCATTGTCATATTACACATTTTTGCAATCCGGGCCCTCGGAATTCAGCTTTTAATACCAATGGACGACAGCCAGGAAAACCATTTAAAATCTTATGGAATTGCATACTGGGTACTGGAACGGGGAGTAGAAGTTAAATGGCTTCTCAACTACCGTGGAGGCAGCTTCTTGATGCAGAGTGATCCTGAAATTGAAAATGAGTGTGTTGTGCGAGGAGTTTCTTTTGAATCAATTACCGATGCACAAGCATCGGCAATACTTAACGGCATTGCAGAGCCTGATGTTAACCATGATGCTGTAAGAATGAACAAAGCGCCTGAAATCGCGGTTTATTCACCACCAAACAAGCAGCCCTGGGATGATGCTGTTACTCTTGTATTAACCTATGCGGAAATTGACTATGACATAATATATGATGAAGAAATACTTAACGGGAAACTTTCAGAGTACGACTGGCTTCATCTTCACCATGAAGATTTTACAGGCCAGTTTGGTAAATTCTGGAGGACATACCAGCATATGCCCTGGTACCAGGAAGAGGTTAATATAAATAAACAGCTGGCAGAAAATCTCGGATTTCTGAAAGTATCGGAAATGAAATCCTTTGTAGTACAGGAAATTGAAAAATATGTTTTAAACGGCGGTTTTCTGTTTGCCATGTGTGCTGCTACCGATACTTATGATATTGCCATGGCAGCAAGAAATGTTGATATCTGCGGACCAATGTTCGACGGTGATCCGATGGATAAAAATCCTGATGAAATGCTTGATTTTTCAAGAACTTTTGCATTTGAAAATTTTCATTTGGAAAAAGATCCCAATGTATATGAGTTTTCTGATATTGATGCTACGAATAGCCGCAGGGTTACCCGTGAAACAGATTATTTCACACTTTTTGAATTTTCAGCTAAATGGGATCCTGTCCCGACTATGCTATGCCAGAATCATAAAAACATGATAAAAGGATTTATGGGACAAACAACTGCATTCAGGAAAGAGGTTATAAAACCCAACGTTCTTATTATGGGAGAAAATAAGCCGGCCCGTGAAGCAAGATATATTCACGGGGAACGGGGGAAAGGATTCTGGACATTTTACGGAGGACATGACCCTGAAGATTACCGTCACCTTGTTGGTGATCCTCCCACTGATCTTAACCTTCATCCCAATTCTCCCGGTTACAGGTTGATACTTAATAATGTCTTATTTCCCGCAGCGAGGAAAAAGAAAAGAAAAACCTGATTTTATATAAATTTATCTATGAACAATAATTTTATGAATATGTTTGTTTTGTTCCGAACCTGTAACTTCTATGAAATAGATGCCGTTTTTTAACATGCTGATATCAATTCCTCCGTTATAATTGCCCGGTAATATAACAGCTTTTCCGTATATATCTGTTATCCTGTAATTATTTAGTTCATTAAAACCTTTAATATAAATAATATTATTTGCCGGATTAGGATAAACTGTTAAATTTTCAGATTCAGTTGTATTGATAGCCGATGAGACCGGAATTACAGTAATCTCAAAACGTTTTTCAAGCTCATATCCCTCACTGTCAGTTACCCTGATCACTGCAACCTCGGGATAAGATTTTGCAGTTAACGGTTCGAGAGATTTTAACTGCATATTTTCTTCGTAGAATTTTGCAGGAGCATAACCTTCTTCCAAAAACAATGGAGGGCCGAACACCTCTATTGTAAATTGATCGTTTTCAGAATAATCGACAATCGATATATCCCCGACCACAGTGCCGGCCGGCATATTCTCTTTTATACTTTGGTTGCTAAGGATAATATCAGTGGGCCCCCAGTATGGTTCAGAAATCCCGACAACAGCTTTTTGATCATTTGTAAAGTCTTCATTTCCCGGGGTTATATCATTAATAGAAAAGTAACCGTTATACGCACCGCTCCATCCCCAGTTAAAGTGGAAATAACCACTTGCTGAATACCCGTCAATATTAAATGCATGTCCTGCCGCTGTGGTACCAGGATCACCTGAATATATCAATACATTACCTTTATTCAGTTCAGATTTCAATAAAGCTATCCATTCATCATCACTCTCGTAACGTGAAATCGTATTTACTGATGGAGTAAACCCGAAGTAACTCCGGAATGCGAATGGCACCCTGGTGGTATATGCTCCCGAGCCCTCACCTCCAAAATCCATTTCTACAGCTACTGCACAATGATAAAGCAATCTTGCATTATAATCATCCGGAGAGGTAAGGGACATTTCAGACCACTTGTAAACTGGTTCCTCATCAAAATTTAACCTGATAGTGCCATATGGCGCAAGCTGGTAACTTTTTTCCCCTGACGGCCTTTCCGGATACTTTAAATGATGCAAAGCCTGGGCCATGGCAACGGCAACGCAGCCAACATAAGCTTTCCCGTCAGGGCCATCTTCATAAGGGGGGCAAAACCTGTTCCATCCCCCATCCTGGTCCCATTCGGTTTCTAAAAGAGGATCCACTGCTATTGCCGATTTCAGCACAGGAAATTTCCCCTTCTGAAGAATTTTCCATTCTTCAGTCCATTTTGAATCTGTTTGTGCATTTGTTATTTGTATTATCTGATAATCCAGCCAGCTCTTTACATTCGATGATATATTCTGAACATCAAAATATCCCTCATAGGAATATCCAATTACAGGACGTGCATCCTCATTACCGGCAACTAACACCCATCCTTCAGGGACAAAATTCACAACATAAACTAATGATCTGTCTTCGCTGCCATAAAGAGTGATTGATTTAAACGGATGTTCCCGGCCGAATAAAAAATTAGAGGCAATCCTGACGGCCTTTTCCTCTGTAACATTTTTTTGGCCGGAACTGTTTATTACAATTGTTATACATATAAATATGGACAATACAAATCTTTTCATATACTCTAACTAAATAAAATTTCCCAAGGTATCATATATTTTGCATTTATTTTATTAATACTCCTGGTTACCGTTTCTATCATGATGCTTATTCCATTCTTAAAATTTTTTGACACGGCCCATTAGCCGGCTTTGTATTATATTATCAGTACAACAAAAATTATACAAAATATTTAATGCAGAAATTAATTATCTATCTGTGCTATAGTATTACAAAGCTAAAAAAAACCCAACTTGTTGGATCAAGTCGGGTTTTTTTCTGTTAAAATATTAATAACCTTTACTTACTTAAAATTTTTAGACACTTTCTTAATTTTGTTACTATTAATATTAACACTACCCTTTGTATCTATTCTGGCTGCTTTGTTGGAAATCTTTGTCCACGTAGCCGAAGGCAGATATTCATAATACCCTGCCCAGCTCCAGTCAGTGTAATAAGCGCCTAAAGCAAGGTCAGATTCCATTGTGCCGTCTTCAAGTACATATGAACGAATAGCAAAATCTTCAGTGATATTAGAAAATACCGTAAATATGTAACTGCTACTTTCCCCGACTTGTTGTTCAGTTATTTCCAACAGGGAGTTTTCCGGATAATAGGTACCTATTACAGGTTCGCTTACACCTAACACACTTTTAAATAATCCGGTAATAATAACACTGTTTGGAGTACCTTCATTCAACTCTATAGTGACAGTATCTGTAACAACAGGATACGGATCCCAGTATGAAGCCCCTGAAACCACGTACTGGCCAATAAGCACATCAATGCTGGCAGCTAATTTTGGCACTTCCCAGTAAACCTCTTCCTGCAATTCAAGATTGACATTGCCATCTGCATCCTGAACAGCAGCTTCAGCAATATTAAGAACAACAGTGCTGCCAAAGGGAACCTCCTGAGGTGTCTGAATAACCAGCACACTGTCATTTTCGGGATGAACAAAATAGCTCGAAACATTAAATACATTCTCAGATCCCGTTGCATCAATATAGGTCATAGTAATAACGTCCTCAGCAGCATCCGGAATAACTGAGACCGGGAAATCAAATGTAATGAACACATTGAACAACTGGCTTGTAACAACACTTCCAGAGGCAGGTTCAATATCTGACGGAATAGTGAAATCACCTAATGTCCAGGAAATTTCATACTCTGAAAGGTCATTCAAGTTGCCATAATTATCAGAGATAACTCCTTCAGCCAGATAAAGTGCAATGTTATCTCCGTTTTCAGCCAGGTAAGGCTGTGTAATCCTAAGTGTAGTATCATTTACAATCTCACAGTTATCTGCAGCATCAACCTCAGTTGTGACAGTACCCAGCCAGTTGGAATATCTGAATTTGACCATGTCACTGGTCAGTTCTTCCAAATCTATTTCAAAAGGAAAACTGATATCTACAACGAAGTCATGAGCTGCAAGTACTGAGTCTGTTTCAGGAATAATTGACTTATCATTTACAGAGAAATTGACTTTTTCAAACCGATAGTAATTACCTGCCAGATACCCCTCAATAACACCACTTATTCTTTCATTACAAGGATTACCGGACAAATCCGTCACAACTCCTGCTTCCCATGATAAAAAGAAGTAATCTCCCGTATGGCCTGCATGAGGCTGCGGGACAGTGATTGTGTTACCTGATACAGCACTTTCATCCACTGATATCCCTTCAGTTACACCTTCGAAATAATACGTAAATGTGAATACCTTATCTGAATCTGCCAATATGGGTTCATCAAATGTCAGGACTATATCAGAACCCACAGCTACAGATGCTTCCGCAGATATACCCGGTGAGGAAGATACAAAACTTGGTCCTATCCCGTCATCTGTTTTAAGCAGAAAAAACTGAACATCAGACTCAACGCCATCGTTATTATTTGAAGCCGCAAAAACCTTATAATAAGTATTTGGCATTAATCCGCCAACATTCAATGTTTTTCCTCCATCACTCTCCAACTGAAATATTTCAGCATCCACTATTCCCGGTTCTCCTTCAAGGGAAAGAGAAAGGATACTAATTGCTTCCACTTCAGAACTTGCAGTGTCACTTGAAACAACATAACCTATATAACCTGCCATATCGGTAGTAATATTCAGGATAAAACCAGAATCTGCGACAGCAGAAACTGATAAGGCAGCTGTTGGTTTTGCCAGTACTTCAGAAGATTCATAATCTTCAAGCTGATTACATCCGGCAATATAAATACCTATGGATAATATCGCAAAAATATAGAATATTATTTTTTTCATGATTATTATAATTTAATTATTGTCTTGTCCAAACAGCAGTCGTGCTATTTGCATTTTCATCATCATTATATGCCCACTGCAATCCATAACCTTCAAGATCTCCGGCTGTAATAGCGAAAGTAAATGCCTGATTGAATGTTATTGAAACACCGCCATCAGTGCTGATTGCCCCAACCAGATCATCAACTTCTTCACCATCGCCATAATCATCTTCCCATACTGTCAGGCTTACCGGCCCATAATTCCAGTCATCCCATGATTGTCCGCTTTTAATCGTTAAGGTCGTGTAATCTTCGCTAACTGTTCCAAGAATAACATAAGGATCTATTGATCCCGGTCCGTAAGATGGTCCGCACATACCATAAATCTTAACCTTATCCGTTTCCCCTTCAACAGCTTCAATAGTAAGTTTATACTGTGAATTTCCGTTAGCAGTCTGGGTAACATTTGCCATATATTCACCCAGCATCCAGCCAAGCGGATGGTCATCATCAACAATTGTAATCGTCATAACCGCTTCAGATGACAGATCATATCCCTGGCTGTTGTCAGTTACTCTCAACCGGAATGATTTATTGCCAAGCGGATCATAATTGTTATTGTCGATAGCGGCAATAACAACCGGAGCATACCCGTATCCCTGGGTTACAGTTACTGTTTTATCACTTAAAATATTAAAATCTGTACCCTCAATGGCAGGATTTACCTGTGCGGTATCTCCATCGGCAATTTCGTAATACAATCCATTAATTTCCTGATACCAGGTATTATCAACCTCATAGGAGACATCGCATGAAGGTGAATTAAGTGTAGCAGTAACCAGTATCTGAACTGTCAGTGTATCTTTCCCCTTCATCTCCTTATCCACTTCCAGCATACTGGCAGAGGAACCATGGAAACCAACATTAGCCATATCCTCGGTGAAGAGAATGTCTTCCTGTTCACAACTAAAGAACAGTGTTAATGCCAATATTGTCAATATAATATAATTTAATTTTTTCATTCGTTTAAAATTTTATTATTCCTTGTAAATAAATTAATT
>CAZIOB010000081.1:0-7976 GCA_964540755.1 uncultured Prolixibacteraceae bacterium
GAATTTGTCCAGACTATTTTCGTCAGGGTAAAGTATTTGTATATTTTTCAGGATATCGTGATAATAGTTCAAAATAATTAATGAAATCCACAGGTGAAAGTACTTTAAATTGTATGTTGATACTTTCGGCTTCCATGATGGTTTTGATGGATTGGGCAGTGCGTACGGGTAATGTGGATTTTTCTACTATAATTTTATTACCGGTTGCGATCCGGGAAATTTGCCGGGCGCATAATTCAACATATTTAAGGTCAGCAGCCATCCCTTTTCCTTCACCATACTCTTTTGTAGGTGTATTTACTGAAATAAAGATCATTTCAGCATCGTGGATTCCTGCTTCGATATCGGTAGAGAAGAACAGGTTTCGTCCACGGGCTTCTGCAATTACTTCTGTTAATCCGGGTTCGTATATGGGGAGGTTTTCAAGATTTTCATCGTTCCACGCTGCTATGCGCTGAGGATTGGTATCGACTACATTTACCTTTATGTCAGGACATTTTTGTGCAATCACGGCCATTGTAGGTCCCCCGACATATCCGGCACCTATGCATGTGATGGTTTGTATTTTTGGTATTGACATATTATTGTTGGTTATCCGCCTGCCAGAAAAGATACTTTGGTTTGTCTTTGAAGAAGTAGGCCATTTGGTCAGGGAGGAGGGTCATGTATTTGATTTTATCATCCTGTCATGCTTGTTTTATAAATTGCTGAATCTGAAACAGGATATCTTTTGCTACCTGAGTTAAATGTGCAATTTCTTTTCTTTCGGGCATGAAGTATTTTGGTCCGGGATACCTTTCGGATTGATAATAATCGCTAATTATTAGTAAATCTTTTTTGCTTATATCATTAAGGTTTACAAAGTTTTCAGCATAATTATATAAAATTTCAAGGGAATGCGTTCGTGGAATTTTATCACCGTTGTATGCGTAAATAGACTTCAGTGCTTTTTCAACTGCTTGCTGAATATCAATTGCAATAACATCTGTGTAATGGTTTTCTTTATTTAAGAGAAGTGCTGTTTCAAGGTTTTTTTCTGCGAAACTAAGCCACTCCAAGGCTAATTTTTGGTTAGGCATAGATTACATTTCCGTTAGATAATATTTCTTTATAAAACATATCTCCCTCTTTAATTCTTTGGTTCATTCTTTCCTGATTATCAACAATGATATCTATAGGAATGTTCCATTTTTTAATCAAATCCCACAATTTTAATTTCAAATTTAATCTAAAATCACGTATCTCATTCGGGGATATATTTTTGATAACAAACAAATCAATATCGCTTTCTTTATCCGGATTACCATAAGCATATGATCCGAAAAGAATAATTTTTTCAGGTTGCTCCTGCTTGATTCTTTCAACTATTTGTGATATGTATTCATTTTTATCCATTTATTAAAATAAATAATCAGGCCGATCAAGAAAGGCACTTAGCGTCCTGGTTAGACAAATTTATAAAATATATTAATCTCAAAGGTAGTAAAAAAACCGGAATCCGGTTATCAGTCGTCAGATAGCCGGCTACATATATTGGTAAGCTTTCTCTTGCGTCACCGGTGTCTTTTTTAAAGGTCAAACACGGTAATTTAGACATTAACCGAAGTTTCTCCTAAAAGTGTTTCATTAATTACCGGAAATTCGGTTTCCGAACCTGGTTCATCAAAATAAAGTGCAAGTGCTTCATTCAGGTTGTCAATGGCTTCCTGGATTGTATTTCCAAAACTGGAAACATCGACATTCAGGCATTGTGAAGCGTAATATTTATCTTCTTTGTAAACGATATATTTTAAAGTCTTCATTTTTTTCTTTTAAATTATTGCTTTACTTGATACAAAGGTAATTTTTATTCACTTAATTTTAAAATAGATTTTATACCAGCTAATAAATTATATTACTGACGACATGCTTCTATTTGAACTCCTTATAAAAAAGTTTGGTAAAAAAATTTAGTCTAATCAATATCTTTATCTTTCTCCTCCCCATCTGCCTGCCAGAACAGATACTTTGGTTTGTCTTTGAAGAAGTATTCCATCTGGTCGGGGAGGAGGGTCATGTATCTGATTTCGCGGTGGATCAGTTTTTCTGCTTTGGGAATGAGCTGGTTGATGTAATCGGTATCGAGGTTTTTGCCGATGAGGGCGAGCTCGATGATGTCGCTGTTTATTCCTTGTGCAAAGTTGCCAATAATGTAGGCTGACTTCAAATCGCCCACACAGCTGGTGATCCTGTCGATGATCTGTTCAATGCCGAGTTCTTTATGGACGAGCCTTTTGATGTCTTCATAAAGGGGATGTTTGGGATTAGCCATGAAGTATTTCCGGTTCATGTTGGTTTCGGAAATGAGCAGTCTGGCGTCTTCCATGCGGTTTAGTTCAACGCGCAGGGCATTGGTGGATTCATTGAATTCTTTTTCAAGCCTCCTGATGTAGGACCTGGTGCCTTGTACCAGGAAGAACTTGATGAGGAGGTTGAAACGGGTTTTGGACGGGATGAGGATGTCGAGCATTTATTGGGTGGTGTTGGTTTTGCTTCGTTGGGTGCGGGAGGGTTACTGGGACAGATTGCTTCGTCGCTTGGCTCCTCGCAATGACATTGATTCGCTTCGCTCGCAATGTCCTTTTTGGCACAGCTCCGCCTCCTCAGTTACATGGTGGGTTGTAACATGTTGAGTTTAAGTTATATATTATTGAGCAAAAAAGTTGCTCAATAATATGGTCAAATGTAGGAAAATTATTTGATTAGTGCCAAGGGTTTTTCAAAAAAAATTGAGGTAAACGGGAATTTTTTTGATTTGAGCATTGGGTCTTTTTTCTATGTGGCTAATAATCATTTGATAAGGCTAAAAGGTGCGGTATTACCGTGTTTCCGGGAGGGGTAAAGTAAAATAATTATTAACAATATCTAATTTATTGAGTGTTAAATTATTATTGTTATCAAATAGATTTTTATGTAAAATTAATTGAAAAAGGGACAGGATTTTCTTTGAATATTCCTTTATTTAAGGTGCAAATTCTTAAGACCAAAATTATACATTTTTACATTAATCTTTTAAATTCAGTTTCTTATGAGAAAATTTTACCAGTTGTTCTTTGTTTTTTTTGTATTTGCCTTTAGCGCCGGCGCGCAGGTAAAAAATATGTCGGATTTTGTTTCGCAAAAAAGGTTTGACCTTAAAAGCGCTGCGACTTCGACGAAATTAAAAGTGCTTCCGCCTTCAGAGGAAGATTGTGGATGTAAGATCGATGCGCTTATCTTATTTTCAGATAATCAGGATATTGGTGTGGTTGCTTATCTGAAAAATAACCTGATGGCCACCGGGAGGTTCGCTTCGGTAAATTCATTGTCTTTTTATCCTAATCCGGGAATCACAGTGGCGGATATACAGGATTATGATGCGGTTCTCGTTTATATGAATATAGGTAACTTTGATTATTCTTCTGTAAGCCAGGCTCTCAGGGATTATATGGATTCAGGTGGGGGAGTTATTACTTGTGTGCTCACTAATCATGATGATTGGAATCTGAATCTCGGAGCGGGTTATGAAGTTGTTGGCACTGCTGGTTCATATTCATCGGATAATATTTCCCTGGGAAATGTATCTGATCCTTTTCATCCTGTTATGTATGGTGTTAAGACATTGTCATTCTATACATATTTCCATTCTTCCGCTCAGTTAAATCCGGCTACGACGATGCTGGCTGACTGGAATAACGGACAGCCTGCTGTGTCTGTGAGGGAGAATATAGGGATTAATAATGCCAGGGCGGTTGACCTGAATTTTTTCCCGAATACCGTTGCTGACAATCCGAATGCGGTTTTATTGATGGCGAATTCTTTGATATGGGCTTCAAAGCAGTGTGTGTGTCCTTGTGATGTGACGGTTGACAATGATCCGGGAGTTTGCGGGGCAGTGGTAAATTATAGTGTGCCTTCGCCGTTGGATGCTGTGGTTACGCAGGTGGATGACAGCGGACTGACAAGCGGGGATCTTTTTCCTGTGGGTGCAACGGTTCAGGAGTGGAAACTGGATTATGGAGATGGTGATGTGGATACCTGCAGCCTTACAGTGACTGTCGTTGATACTGAAGATCCTGTGATCAATTGTCCGGAGGATATAATTGCAGATACTGATCCGGGTAAGTGTGGCGCAGTGGTTAATTATGAGATCCCCGAGGTAATTGCTTTTTCTGACACTTTTATTCAGTACCAGGCTTATGGGAATTGTAATAAATGGGAGGAGTTCTGTTCTCAGTTGCTGCCGGAATATGATTATACCAGGCTTACCATGAAAGGGACTTATGATCCTGTGGGGGTGACTCTCACTGATCCGGTAAAGATCAAGGAGATAGCTGATGCACTGAGAGAGGGGGTCTTTGCCTCGGTGTCTGACGGCGGACAAACATGGTCTGTTTATGATGCGGAAGGTTCGGGTATTGAACTTACAGGTGACGGATTATACTGGGATTGTAATTCGCGGTATGCTATGCGTCCCTGTATTAATCACATGGATTGGGGTGGTATCGGGACTTACTCATGTGAAGCTCCTTCTCAGCGGATGACCGTGGAATTTGAAACTGCTCCTTCGGGTTTGTTTGCGGTGAGGGATAATTGTGATAATTTTTCTGTTGTCCAGACTGCCGGTCTGCCGATCGGCAGTGAATTTCCGATAGGAACAACAACTAATTCATTTGAAATATCAGATGGCAGCGGAAATTTGACAGTCTGTACTTTTGATGTTACTGTGGAAGATAAGGAACCTCCTGCTTTGGTTGCCAGTCCTCTTGATATTGTTCTGAGGGAAAACGGGGAGTATGTTCTTAATAAATGGGATATCGCTGAAATGGTTGAAGGGACAGAGGATAACTGCACTCCTTTTGAGGATCTGGAGATCACTGTTTTTCCAAGGTCATTCGCATGTGTGCATGTAGGCGAGCCTGTGGATGTTGAGGTTACAGCTACGGACACTTTGGGCAATTCTGTTAGTGAATGGACTACCGTGACTGTCCATGATACGATACCTCCTGTTATGTCGTGCCAGGATATAGAGGTGGAGCTGGATGAGAATGGTAAGGCAAGGATATACCCGGCATGGATCAACAGCGGTGACAGGCATACGAGTGTTCCCGAGTGGGCGCGCACATATAACGATATGGAAAGCGGCTGCTATGATGCCTGCGGGATAGAGACTCTGGAGCTGAGCCGCTATGATTTTACCTGTGATGATATAGGCCCGAATACAGTTACCATGACTGCCTGGGATCCTTCCGGAAACAGTTCTGTATGTGAGGTTACAGTGACTGTTGTTGACGGAAGCATGCCGTGGGTTGAGTGTATGGATACTTCCCTGGTTCTTGATGAGAACGGGATGGCGCAGCTGACTCCTGAGATGGTTGTTGCTGACTATGGTGATTTGTGCGGCATTGACACGGTTATTGTTGATCCCATGGAATTTGACTGTTCCATGACGGGTGACAATGATGTTACGGTGAGAGTGATAGATAATGGCGGCAATGAGTCGGCCTGCACAGCGACGGTCACTGTCATTGACGACCAGGTTCCTGTTATAGAGCAGGCAGAGGATGTCGAGATCACTGTGGCGCCGGGCATCTGCATGACTCCTGTTGCAGAGTATCCTGCGATCATTGCTGATGACAATTGTGATAATGAGCCTGTCCTTGAAGAGGGGTATGGCCCTGACGGATCGTTTCCTTTGGGCACATCGGTTGAAACATGGACAGTCACAGATGGGGGTGGAAATACGGCAACAATGTCTTTTAATGTTACGGTTTCCACTTACAATGGCGCCCCTGAAATCGATGCAGTGGATGACCAGGTGTTAGTGCAGGATTCGGGTGTGGTTATGATAGAGCTTACGGGGATCACTCCCGGAGTTGATTGCGAGGAACAATTGGTTACTGAGGTTGTTGTCAGCTCATCAGATACTGCTGTGGTGAAAGCAACTGTTGAATATACAGAGGGAAGCGCTACCGCGTCGCTTTACCTGGAGCCGGGAGAGCTTGGTGAAGGTGAAATTACGGTTTCGGTATATGATAATGGAGGAACAGAGAATGGTGGCACTGATGTTACTGAGATCACCTTTATGGTTGATGTTGTTGAGGAGATCCCGGTTCATTCGGATTTTGAGCTTGCAGGTGACCTGAAGGTTAATCTGTATCCTAATCCGACGCGCGATATGGTTAATATTGACATTGACCGTAGTGTTTCATGTCCGGTTGATGTGGCAGTTTACAATATATCGGGTAAACAGATAATCCGCAGAATATTCTCTGATTCACAATATGTCTCTTTCAGCATGAAAGATAATGTATCAGGACTTTATTTTGTGAAGATGAATATTGAAGGTACAGAAATAGTTAAGAAGCTTGTGCTTGACAGGCAGTAAGCGAAATGGCTATTACATTTATGAAGGGGCTGTCCGGTTTGGGCGGCCTTTTCTTTTTCTTTGGTTATTTTGCCTTTCTACTTAGATTTTTAATTCGAAGTCTGTTTTTTGAAAGTACAGAAAAGTTTCCATCCAGTATATCTAAGTTCACACTCTCATCAGCTACCAAATCCATTTTAAGAAGCTTTTGGAATTATGACTTCATTTTTGATTGAATCGGCAGCTAAAAACCAATCTTTAGTTATCTTCTTCATAAATAACAGTTCCAGAGTTTAAGATTTCTTTTTTAATATATTAAAAAGTTAACGGGTTTGTTAATTTAGTGAATGGTTTTAAATTCACATACTCGTCAGAGATTTCCGTTATGCCCTTTTTAATCACGTAGACACCCGATTGGTACTACCAAAACGCCGTCTTTTCGCCGGTAAGCATAATTTTCTCCGGTAATGACCATTAAAAATGATGCTCTGCCCATTTTGTCTTCATTTATCCGGGCTTTAAGGGCTAACAGCTTTTCAGCAGCTTCATCGATTTGTTTTTTACCCAGTTTCACCTCAATTGCAGCCCACCGGCCGTCACGAAGCCGCACAATCAAGTCAGATTCAAGGCCACTTTTATCGCGATAATGAAATACATCTCCATCGTTTGTTTGTGCATATATACGAATGTCTCTTGTACACAAGGCTTTGAACAGGAACCCAAAGTATTTAAAGTCCTTTAAAATACCTTCAGGGTTTGTTCGCAGTGCAGCTATGGCAATAGATGGATCAACAAAATGCCTTTTAGGAGAAGTGCGAATTGCTGTTTTAGAGCGCAATGAGGGCGACCAGGCAGGCAAATCTTCAATAACAAAAATCCGGCGCAGAGCATTCATGTATGAATTTATTGTTTTGTCTGATATCGTAATGTCGGTTGCCTCCATATCGTTTTTAATTGTTTGGTAAGTAGCTGTTGTAGTAATGTTACGGGCTAATGACCGCAACATTAAACGAACTCTGTCGGGATTTTTTTCTACATTGTCAACTCGTGACACATCGTAATTTATGACTGCCTCTACATAATCCATTGCCATTCGTAAAGAAGCAGGGCTTTCAAGTTTAATACTTGCGGGCCAGCCACCCCGGCACAAAGCAAAAGCAATCTGTTCGATGCTTAAATCTGACAAGGCTTCTATATCCTGATCGCCACTGAATAATTTATGCAAAGAAACAGTTCCATTTGATTCCCGGGACTCAAAAAGGCTCATAGGTCGCAACATTAAGCGCGATATCCGACCTGTTCCGGTATGAGCGGTAACATTATCGGAGGGAACAGCCGAGCCTGTTAAAATAAATTGCCCTGTTTTAGCTCGTTTGTCCACTTCGAACCTGACAGCATCCCATAATACAGGAGCCATCTGCCATTCATCAATCAATCGCGGTGTTTCACCTTTAAGCAATAAGGATGGTTTGGTATCGGCCATAGCCAGATACGAACCTGCATTGCCTTTTCACTTACCTGCTTTACAGATTGTTCTTCCCAAAGTGTACTTTGCCAAAGAGTGTAATCAAAGGGCTCTTTAGAGAGTAAT
>CAZIOB010000082.1:0-3190 GCA_964540755.1 uncultured Prolixibacteraceae bacterium
AAAGACAAGTTAAAATACAATCTAACTTAACTGATAATCAGGCTAACTCGGAAGATCAAATACAAGAAAAAAGACAAGTTAAAATACAAAATAAATACAAGATAACAGACAATGCAAAGACCGAAAAATGTTCTCAAATACTACAGCGTAGCATATTTGATGAAATCAAAGAGAATAGTTAATGAGGAAAAAAGATAAATATACCGGGTGTTATATGATTGATTTTGAACGGGGTGCAGAAAGAAAATTGTTCTTCGGAAGAAGGGAACTTGATACATTAGCACAAACCGGGACATATCGAGATGGAAAAATACCTTTAGAATTATATGGAACAGGCTCCGATATAACAGATCAGTCGGTATTATTTAATAAGGCCAAGAGGAAATTAGTGACACAGCAAGTTGCAAGGGAATTAATTACAATTGCTCAGAAGAAAGGTGATAAAGAAATGGAGAAGTCATTTTGGAATACATATTACTGCTTAAATAATATTGTAGTGTCAGACCACAAGATTTATGGTAGTTACTGCAAGAATCGGATTTGCGCCACTTGCAACAGTATTAGAAAGGCTGAAATCATCAATAAATATTTGCCAGTTATTGAAACCTGGGCAGAACCTCAATTGGTCACTTTAACAGCTAAGTCTTGTTATGCAAAAAGCCTAAATACACGAGTGAAGGCAATGAAAAGGGCATTTAAGATAATTTTAACTAAATGCAATAAGAAGCATCAGCGCGGGAAAGGTCCCAAACTTATCGGCATTAAATCTCTGGAATGTAACTTCAATCCCGAAAAAAGAACTTATAATCCTCATTACCACATTATCGTTCCGAATTGGGAAATAGCTATTCTTCTGAAGAGAGAATGGATGAAACTTTGGACAAAAAGATTCACAAATGGTTGGGCACAAGATATCAGGCCCGTTAAAAATAATTTAGAAGGTTTAATTGAAGTGGTAAAATATGGCAGTAAAATATTTACCGAACCTGATCCTGATAAAAATAACAGGAAAAAGGTTACTCGTTATGTTTATATTTCTGCATTATACAATATTCTTTTTGCGATGAGAAATATTCGGTTATTTGACAGATTTGGATTTAACCTACCCAGAGTTAACCCCTCGGATTTAATATCTCCCTCCATACTCAATGAATATGAAGAGATGTCTTATGATTCTGATATAAGGGATTGGGTAAATGAAGAAACTGGTGAAACGTTATCCGGATGCACTCCCTCGGCAAATTTATTGCACTTACTAACTCGCCAAATTAATACAGAGTTACAATAATATTTGTTTCCGAAATTCATGACGCTTTGTCTTAATTTAACAATAAAATATATTTTTATAACTTTGCTTTTTATTATACTTATTTACAATACGATAACAGAATATAATTTATCTTATAAAATTTACTTATGGTGAACTTAGAAATTGTAACAAAGATGGAAGAAAAACAATTCATTTTCCCGCCGATAAAGAAATTCTTTTCAATCAGATCTTCTCACTTGCCTTGTCGCATTAAGAGATTGATTCTTCGATGTATACTAATATTTCTAAAAGGATCATATCTCCGATTTTAAAAAATGAAACAAAACAGTAAGGGTGGTTAGTGATTCAACAGGGAATAGATCCCATGTGCGAGTAGTTTAAGGGATACCACCTTTTGATTTTCAGAACCCTGAAAAGGAAACAGGAAAGTTAATATCTCCCCTGTTTGTTTCCAATGCCGAAGGATGGGAGGTATATGTTCCCAATGGAGTTTATTTCTGCGGATCGATGAATCATAATGACGAATTGGTTATTCCCTATACCATGTCCTGATTTTTTATTCCCTCTTTCTGAACGAATTACGATACCTTCAAAAACCAAAATGTGTGAATAATGTAATTTTTAATCTGAATTATGTAACAAGTAGGGTGATTTTGTGCAATACCTTTGGGTATATTTAAATTAAAATAAATCACAAATGAAAAAAACTATTTTTTTCGTAATCGTAGCTATTTTTACCCTGAGTTCAACGATCGCATTTGCAAGTAAAACGGATAAAAATTCTGAAATGGAAAAATCGGCTGTTCCCGTGAAAACGGAAAACAAACTGTCTGATGCAGAAATTGACCGGATTACAAAACGTGTTGAAGAGATCCGTAAAATGGATAAAAGCGACCTGACAGGTGAAGAAAAGAGTGAACTGAAGAGTGAGCTGAAAGAGATGAAAGAAAATGTAAAAAAAGCAGGCGGAACAATTTACATTGGTGGCGCTACTCTTATCTTGATTATCATCCTGATTATTCTTTTGGTTTGATCAGGAAAGTCTAAAATTTGAGGCTGTATCATTAGGAGCAAAGTTTTTTGCAACTTACATGCAAAATGTAAGTTCAATATCCATAAAACCACTTTTGAGACAACCTCAAATTATTCTCTTTTATTCAGGGAAAATTATCAGTACAGTAAAGAGAATAATTAACCTCGTCAACCGGTTGATCAACAACAACCAAAAGTTGTCGTACCAACTGAAAGAATAAAAAGTGACGAGTAAAAAAATGAAAATGCCCCCACCTTGCTAAATAAAAAAACATGGGAGGAACCCTTTTATTTACAAATAATCTGAAAATATCTCCATTTATACTGTCTATCCTGAGGTTGTTTTTCATTTGTATGATTGCTGCAGTGTCGTTTCATGAAGCTTCATCTCAGGAGTATTTTCAGCAGGAAGTCAATTTTGAAATAAGTGTTGCGCTAAATGATACGCTTCATGAACTAACTGCATTCGAAAAAATTGAGTATATCAACAATTCTCCCGCTACGCTTCATTTTATCTGGTTCCATTTGTGGCCAAATGCTTACTCTGACAATAACACTCAATTAGCGAAACAGGTATTCGGGTTAAACGGGAAGTCGGAGTTATTCAATGATCCGGAATTAAGAGGATTTATTGATTCGCTGGACTTTAAGGTAAACGGCAACCGGGTGAAGTGGAACATATTGCCTGGTCAGCCTGACATATGCCGTATTGACCTTAATGAACCCCTGAATGCCGGTGACACAATATATGTTATTACACCCTTCCGTGTTAAAATCCCCAAAGGCGTAACATCCAGGTTAGGCCATATCGGGGAATCCTATCAAATTTCACAGTGGTATCCCAAACCGGCAGTTTATGATCAGGATGGCTGGCATCAAATGCCTTAT
>CAZIOB010000083.1:0-4186 GCA_964540755.1 uncultured Prolixibacteraceae bacterium
GAATTCATAATTTCCGGCTTCAATATCCAAAATAAATAATCCATCTTCCTCTATGTCAGCGGTCAAACCACTTTTTTCGGATAATTTATTTCCTCTGATACGAAGTGTTGCTGTGCTGTTTGGAGGTATTGTAACATTGTATTTTATATTCCCATCTTGCCTTTCCCATGAACTGATAATTTCTCCATACGGACTATCATGCCTGGCTTCGAACTGATCCAGTCCGCCAACAAAATGCGGTTCTAAAAGTATATGTTTGAATCCTGGATTATCCGGATCAGCTTTTATTCCGCCCAAAGCCTTATAATACCATGCACTAATCTCTCCGAACATAATATGATTCTGAGATGCCACTCCGGCTTTCCAGTTTTCCGGCAAAGTCGTCGAACCATTGACAATCCACCATCCCCACGAAGGATATGTTTTCTGAGAAGCTACCTCCCAGGCAAGATCAGCATATCCGTTCTCACTAAGTGCATTTAAAATAGTTTTGCTTCCCAGCAATCCCACATCGACATGTTTGTCATCAGCTATAACTCTTTTTGCAAGATTTTCAACTACCAGATCTGTCGATTCCTCTGGTACAATCCCCCAATGCAGGGCAGCACTCAGTTCGGTCTGGTATCCGCTTCCATATGTGCCGGTCTCTTTATTAAAATATTTATCATTAATTGCCTCTTTGATGTTTCCGGCAAGTTCCGAATACTTCTCATAATCCTTTTCGTTTTTAAATAATTTTGCAGCTCTTGCCAGAATCCCGGCATCAACGTAATAGTATATAGATGAAGTAAACTCTTTAGGTGTCTTTGACTTAACAGGGATCCAGTCTCCCAGTCCCCAGTCGGTAAGATACCCCGTACTTATTTCCGAAATATGATCGACATATCGTTTTATATTGTCATAGCAGTCTTCCAGCAATTTTGAGTCGCCATAGAAGAGATATATATTCCAGGGAATTATAGCCATCGTGCTGGTCCAGTCAGGACCGTTAGCCCAGTGATAACCCCAGTCGCTCGATGGTATGATAGCCGGTAATACTCCGTTTGGTTGCTGCTCATCACGATGATCGGCAAGCCATTTTTCATAAACAGTGATTCCATCGAAGTTATAAAGACCTGTTTCAATTGCAATATGGGCATCCCCTGTCCAGCCATTCTTTTCACGCTGTGGACAATCAGTCGGGTAAGCATATAAATTCGACAGATAAGCATTGTTTGTTGCCTCCCATATCCTGTTTAATATAGTATCCTGACTGTTTATGGTTCCTGACGGGGGAAGGTCACTATGCATAAAGATGCCGGTCAGGCTGTTTTTTGTTAATCCGATTGGTTTATCGCTCGTGACTTCAACATAGCGAAATCCTTTGTAGTTAAACTTCGGAACAAATGTTTCCGTTCCCTCCCCTTTCAGTATATAGATATCTGTCTGGAAAGGATCCGTATCATCAGTCGGGCGATAGTGTACATCAATATTTGACTGGTCAACCTCTCCGTTCTCATCAATTAATTCCGAATGTTTTAATTTTAAAACAGTGCCGGATTCACCTTCCAGAGTGATTATGCTGACTCCTGCTATATTTCTGCCCAGGTCAAAAATATATTTACTGTCATTCACCTTTCGCATATCCACTGGTGAAATTTTTTCCGTATACTTTATAGGATGAAGAACCTGTGAAACAATATTCTGAGAAGGAGCTGAAGTAAGCATGCTGGTTTTCCATTCAGAGTCGTCGAATCCACTTTCATTCCATCCTGGTTGTTCCAGACGGGCATCATAATGCTCTCCGGTGTATATGCTGTTAAAAATAACCGGACTCAGTGATGTCTTCCAGTCCCTGTCTGAAGAAATGGTTTCTGTCATACCATCTTCATAAGTGATCCTTAAGTCGAGGCAAAACTTGGGCCTTGCCCTCCACGGAGCCCTGTCAAAGAACCATACGGCTGTCGACTGATGATTATACCAGCCATTTCCCAATAATACGCCAATTGCATTATTTCTGTTCAGAAATGAAGTAACATCATATGATACATAGAGATTACGGCGGTCGAACCTTGTGTAAGCAGGATCAAGCCGGTGATCACCAATCCGCTTTCCATTAATAAAAAGCTCGTAAAGTCCGCCAACAGCAATATAAAGCTGTGCCTTTTCAACTTTTTTATTTATTTCGAACTCTTTTCTGAAATATGGAGCAGGTTTCAGGTTTATATCCCTTGTATCGGTTATCCATGATCCTTTCCAGTTCTTTATATGCATCATTCCGGTCTCGAAAGAAGATACTTCTGAAAAGGCACTTTGATTATTATCCTTATCCCATACACGGACTTCCCAGTAATATTTTGTAAAAGGTTGAAGTACTTTTCCCTTGTATGTAATTAGTATTGATTCATCGTCGATCCTGCCTGTTTTCCACATATTACCTCTACCATTTTCAGCTTCTGCCGAATCGGTGCTGACGATAATTTCATAAGCATTTTGAGCAGCCCCCCTTCTTGAGTCCTTCAATTTCCATTTTAATCTTGGATGCGGATTATCTATCCCTGTTGGATTCTCAAGATATTCACACTGAAGTCCTATCGGTATACATTGATCAGTGGTATTATCGCAGGAAATTGTTATTATTAGAAGTAATGTTATAGTTATGAATTTTTTCATTCGTATAAAATTTAATTATTACTCGTAAATAAAAATAAATTAAAAATATGCTAAGGCATCTATCCCTCCCTTAATTTCATCATGAAGGCAATGCACTACGTTCCCGCATAATTTTTTTAATCATAATCCTTTGTGATTTAATGATTAATAAAATCAAGCTTTTTGCATTATTTTGAAATTTGTATAGTTAATTTTCATTATATGTTAATTCGGGATTCCCGGTGAATTTGAAATCATAAACTCCAACAGTCAACGAAATTACAGATTGATAATCATCCATTAACCATCATCGATGCCTCTTCCACTCAAAATTGACAATATTACGCTCTAAACTGTCGAAATGAATGCCAATGAGGTAAATCTTTTTATTTTCTGACAGGTATTTATCGTAATACTTTTTGTTTTCAATCTGATATATAGCTGATTCATCCGGCATATCAACTTTAAACTCGATTATAAAGATGCTATCCGGGCCAATCATAGTCATGTCAACCCTTCCATGATTGGTGTGGTCTTCTGTTCTTACTTCAAAACCAAGACTTGAAAGAAAGGCAAAAATTACAGATGCATAATAACCCTCGTAAACGGAAATGTTATTATTTACATAGTTATCGTATGGAATAGCTGCAAACAGGGACTTTAACTCCTGCTGAAAAACATTAAAATTATTTTCAAGCAAAGATCCAATAAGCTGGCGTCTTTTTGCACCATAACCTCTGTCAAGGTTGGTAAGATAATTAAAAAACAAGGCATTCAGTGATTTCTGTATCTCCAGATTCGGCACCTTTAGTTTGTAATTCACTTCGTCAAGAAGTCTTACCTTTTTATCAAAAGTCAGGTATCCTGTTTGCCATAACAAAGCCACTATATCTATCTGTCCAACATCAAATGCGTTTAACACCTCCCTGCTCACTTCAATATTTTCCAGATCAGGCAGGTAATGCTTACCCTGCTTCAATATCTCTATCAAAAAGGACGGGTTCCCTGTCTCCCACCAATAATTATTATATTCCCCTCCTTTAGAAAAGAAAAGTAGTATATCAAAAGGGTTATAAATGGGCTCACCAAAATAATTATAACCGTTATACCATTTCTTTACCTTTTCCAGATCAACGCCATCAGTATAATCAGAAAAATTTTCTTTCAGATCATCGTGGGTATAGCCGGTAATTGTAGCATACCTGTCATCAATGGTAATATCCTCCAGGTTATTAAGTCCGCTGAACAGATTCATTTTTGAAAATTTACTTACACCGGTAAGGAAGACAAAGCGGAGATATCTGTCACTATCTTTGATGGCGGAATAAAAATCTCTTAGTATATCCCGGGCCTGGTATGAAATTGTTTTATCTTCATTGCCGATATTATCCAGAACAGGCTTATCGTACTCGTCAATAAGAATAACAACCTTTTGGTTATATTTTTTATAGACTGAATAAATAAGTTCCTGAAAATAAATACCAGGAACATCACTATAACACTTCTCTTTGTCGATTCCAAGTTTTTGGCAATTACGTTCAAGTATTTTGTTTAT
>CAZIOB010000084.1:0-8567 GCA_964540755.1 uncultured Prolixibacteraceae bacterium
CTGGCGGTATCCCTTTCTCCGAACCATGGCCTTCCCGTGGTTCTTCCCTTTCCCAATCCAACTGCATAAGATCCTGGCTGTAAAAATAACACCTTTGACCTACCATCAGGACCCACCCACCAAAAAGGCTTCTGATTCAGCCTGTAGGTCATTTCCTGGTTTCCCCGGGTACCGTTAGGGAACATCATTATATAACGAATTCCTTCCTGTGCCAGAACCGGGACAATTCCCCACGACATTCCCGGGACATCAACCTGCACCATAACATCATTGGGCTGTCCGGTCAGTTTTTCTATCTCCCGCCTGTGTTTAAACAACTGAAATAATTCCTCCCCGCTGCAGCAGCTGGTGTTAACATGTACATAGGCAGCATCAAGGCATACCTGGTTCTTTCTGACAGCATCCAGTATCGATCCTCTCTTCTCCGGGGAAGAGGAACTCAGGTATCTTTCCACCGGCCACATTACCTCCGTGTTCCAAAGATATTTAGCCTCGTCAGGATAATCTTCTGTTTCCTTAGCCAGCCTTATCCCCTCATCGATATTTCTTTTGTGGATGAATTCAACATTGGCATGGGTATTGGAATAACCGATATCCACATGTGAATGAGGATATACATAAACTATCCAGTGGCGAAGAGCAGGTACCTGTATTGTTTTGTTCCATTCTTCGCTGACGTCCTGCAACTTCATGGTAACCGTGGCATCTTCCCTTACCCCGATATCCGGCGGCAATATTATTGTTAAAGAATCACTTCCCTGGTCTTCTGCTTCAATAGATATAGTTTCATGAATATTACCGGACGAGATTTCCATTTTCGCACCGGTAAGTTGTTTTGGTTCATTAAACCTGATAATAACTTCCCGTCCGGCCTTGCCGTCGGCTCTGCGCCTGTAATAAGGCTGTACCTTATAATCAATCTCCCCGGGTAAATTATTTTCAGTATTTAACACGGCAAAGATTAGTTCCGGCAATAACAGGAACAGTAAGATATTTATTATTGACCACTTTTTCATAATCATATAGTTTTAAAAATGATACGGCCTATTTTATAATAGTTACTATTTATATTAAATCTCTTCACGACAATCACAAATTTTCACATTACATTATTAATGCATATTAAAGATACCTTTCTCTACATATTGATATTATGTAACAATCCCTTTTCGATCAATAAATCTCATCAGGTTGCTGTGCGGAGTTTTTTCCTGTTCAGATTTTTGATTTTTACCTGTTAAATCCCGGCCAATCAATAATTCTGTATATAAAAAATATTTTGTTAATGATTAAATCCCGGACATATCTTTTCATAGGTCCACGGGTTCCTCATCTCCCTTCTCCTTAGCTTTTCAGCTTCCGGGTCATCTATAAATTGCTCGTTAACCGGATCCCACTTCACAGTTCTGTTAAATTTCAAAGCAATATTGCCGCAATGCAGCAGGGTGCTTGTCCGGTGTCCCGACTCAGCAGGATAGATATTTTTTCTGCCGCTTCTGATACTTTCCAAAAAATCCTTGTGCTCACCGTCAATAACAGGCAGAGTTACTTTCTTGTCAGACAGATCAAGTATTTTATCATTACTGGCCTTCAGATTTGACCTCCAGCCCACCGATTCCACCCATCCTTCATCTCCCTCCAGTCTGATAGAAGCATTACCGCTTTTTACTCTCATAGACACTCCTCCGGGATATCTGAACCCAAGGTCAAACTGGTATGCTGTATTAAAAATTCCATCGTCATAGAACAACGTCTCACCGAGGGGAGTAACTTCCTCCGGTCCAGACGAATCGTTCCCCGTTACCAGTTGCGCCGTATCACAATAGTGAGCTCCCCAGTCAGTAAGCAGTCCCCCCGAAAAAGCATCATACCACCTGAAATTGTAAAAAGTGCGTGAAAGGATAAAAGGAACTTCAGGAGCCGGCCCAAGCCACATATCGTAATCCATACCGTCCGGAGGAGCAGTGATCTCCAGTCCCTCAGAAGGCAAAGAAGGTACAGGAAGTGAGATCTCTATATATCTTAGTGCACCCAACCTTCCATTCAGCGCCACTTCCGCCATTTGCCTGTATTGCGGAACAAATCTGTCCTCTACCGACACCTGGTAAACAAGTCCTGTTTTTTCCATGACATCACATAATAAACGGCCCTCATCAATTGTAAGCGTAGGTTTTTCGCAGCAGACATGCTTTCCCTTAAGGGCTGCCATGATCGATGCAGGCACATGCCAGTGGTCGGGAGTGGATATCTGAACTGCATCAACCGACTCATCCTCCAGTAACTCCCTGAAATCCTGATAAACCTTACAATCCTTATTTTTATAAGCTTCATCAACGATCTTTTTTGCATTTTCTGCTCTTGGCAAGCTCACATCGCAGACTGCAACAACACGACACAGCTCAGGATACCGCAGGTAATTCTTAAGATTATAACCTGTTCCATGGGAACCTGTTCCTATCATGCCAATGTTGATAAGGTCATTAGGACCGGAAGCAGTACATCCTGCCCCAAAGGTTATCAATCCAGTACCGGCCAATGCTATGCCGGATTTTTTCAGAAATAATCTTCTCTTCATATTTTTCGTTTATTATTCTACAGATATTCTTATTGTTTCAATACCATGGTTCCCGATAGATATAAAGGAACTGAATGTGATTTTGAATCAATAATTTCACCATAATCATATTGAAATAATCAAATAAAGGCCTGCACGGTTATCTTTCGGGATTTTGAACGTGGCTTCTCACATGAATATGATGACCGTTTTCCGGAAAATACTAAAATACAATAAATTTCATAAGATTAATATGGAATTTAAAGGTATTTCTGTATTAAAGGCCGGACAAAATTCATAATTTTATCAGAAACCATGTCTGGCTTTGCAGCATGAGGAGCATAAATGGTAAAAGTTGATCCGATTTAATTACTGGTTTTTATTTTTTTGAATTTCAGAGATCTTTCAGAAATTTTTGGCCGGATATACTTTCTGAGTTTATCCGGGTAACCCAGTTCCCAGGGTGAGGGGCCAATCCACTCCGATTCTTTCCCTTTAATCCGTATGGTTCCCTTAGTGGAGATGGTTACCACCGAATATAAAGGGTCTTTATAGGGTGCGGTAAACTTGATGTAAGGAAACTTCTCATCAATATCTTCACTATACCTTACATGGACATAATCCCCGCCCAACCAGTTATAAGACATGGAATTAATAGTGATATACCAAATCCTGTTTATCTTTTCAGCCACATCATAATGGGTATGACCATTAAAACAGGCAATGACCGGTTTTCCGGGATTAATTTTATTATGTATCTCAAGAATCTTCTGTATTTCATCGGTATTATCTATACCCATATTCTGCTCGCCCTTTGGAGAGAAAAGTGCCTGATGGGAGAAGATCACCACAGGTTTATCTGAAACGGATAATTCATTTTTCAACCATGTTACCTGTTCCGGGCCAATGAAATTGAAATAAGGCTTATCGTCGGGACTCTTTTTCTCATTACAATCAAGCACAATAAACCGGAACCCATTTTTTTCAAAAGAATAATAGGAATTTTCCATTCCGCGGTACTGAAGTACCTGTTCTTTTGTAAATCCTCCGTCAGGTTCATGGTTACCTATAACATGATAAGTATCCCCGTCGAATGAATTCCAGAGGTCAAAAAAATATGAATATTTATTATCCGCAGGGACAAAATCCCCAAGTTCTATAATAAAATCCGGATTACGGCTATCCATGGCATCCAAAAAAGTGGTAAGCCGCTCCCCGGCATCATGCATAAGATTAAGGTGTACATCACTACAAATGCCAAAAGTGATTTCATGGTATTTTTGCCCGTAAAGAATACCAGACACAGTAATTGTAACTACCACCAGCAATGTTTTGAGAATGGTTAATTTCTTCATTCTATAATATTATTTTTTTGTTTAAAAATTTTTTGTTACTGCTTTTCCCGGTTAATCAGATTTATGGTGTCCATATGCTTCTTCCACAGGCTGAATGAGATCAGGATCCAATTCCATGAATTGCGCTGCAGCATTCAGGAAATGGGCTGTAATCCAGAAAACAGTCCAGTGTTCCACATATCCACCCCTGAATTTATAAATATTACTCATATCACCTGCCTGTGCAAAATTGGTATGTTGTAGTTGTTCCCCGTGTGAACCGTAAGGATCGATCATTTGTCCGCAGGAGCGGAACATCAATAAAGCGATTTTTTTCAGGGAGGGTCTTTGGAGAATATCCCCTAACTTGTATAGAGAAGGTGTAAACAGCACACCGAAAACATCGATGTGCATATTTTGGGGTGAGACCGTAGTCCAACCTCTGGTTTTAAAAAAATGATCTGCCATTCTGCCGGCAGGAAATGGAATATCCCAAACCACTGTATAGCTAAGGAGGATATATGCTGCATGTTCAGCCGCTTTTAGGTATTTCTCCTCTCCGGTTATTTCATACATTGATAAGAAGGCCTGAAATCCGGCCCACGCCCCTTCTTTGTCTTCCCCTGTGGCATCGAGGGTTCCTCCCCAGTAGGGTTCATCCATGTCCAGGTGCCGGTTCATATAGTGATCAGCAGCTTTCTTTGCCGCATCAAAGTATTCCTGTTTCTGATAAAGTTCCCAGGCGATGCTAAGGGGAGCAACAAGGAAACCTTCATTCGTTGAACGCGGATTCCAGTTTTCGTTAAGAATGCGCCGTGCATGAACATCACAAGCTTTCCTAAAAAAAGATTTCCACAGGGAAGTATCGAAACGCCTGTTATCCCGGGCTGCCTGAATAGCCTTTGCAAAATTATACATTCCCTGGCCCTGAGAGAGGGGATCCTGACCGTCCCAGGTATCTTTTTCAAAATCATAAATCAACTGAAAGCCATTATCATTGAACGGAGATCTACTGAGTTGGTCCAGTGATCGCTGGACTTTCCTGTCAAGAAATGGATCAACCAGCAAAGACGAGAGCTTTTGCAGGGCATATCCCGGGGAAGCAGCCTGACCACACCATCCGAACACAAATTTAGCTCCGCTTTCCAGGGGGTACATGCTGAATCCCGCTGTATTGTCATTTTCCACATAGCGTGATTGGGCAAAACGGTATTTGTCATGAATGATCTGCCAGAATGTGGGCATATCTTCAGCATAAAAAGGACTGAAGATATCCATGCTGGTTTTAACAGGCTGAATAAATCCTGATCCTTTGTTAATAAACGGGGCCACTTCAGTAAAGAAAGTTTTTTCAATAACGGCACCTGGCTTCACATTAAGCCAGGTATCACTATACTTCATCGCATCACTGAATCGCTGGCGTGCTTTAGCCACGCTGCGTTGATTGTTCCATGCTACAGGACCGGATAGTAACGCGATCTCCGTGCTGTTTTCCAGGGCTTTGGTTCCCATACTCCACCATTGATCCGGGATATTACTGTAAGGGACCGGACAGGGGAGTGTATGGACAGCAGCGGTATAATACCGGTTATCCTTTTCTATCTCAACAGCTACAAATGGCATGGGAAAACGGTGTTCTTCAAAAAAAGCTTCCGGGGCCTCTTCTATGCCGAATGTTGGCATATTACCTCCGTTCCGGTATCCGGAGGGATTGCCGTAGTATATGATCCCGGGCATGACAACTCTTTCGGTATAATTTAAGGTTTGCCATCGTGATGATAGTGTTACTTTCTCAATGGTTTTTTCTCCGTTCCATTCGAATCTCCGGATACACCGGACTCTGTTCCCTTCTTTGCGGAAAGCATCCCGTAGGATCCATTCCCCTTCCGGGAGGGTGATCTTTCCATGTAAAATGGTCCACTCATCCACTATTTCCATGCTGTCTGCTGAAGCATGGGCCCAATTAGCAGGCCAGTCATCCTGCCAGTCAAGGGCAATCGACCATAAACCTTCCGGAGGTGGAGTTAACAGGGTGATGCCGTTTACAGTAAAAGCGGGAATATAATTTGCTCCCCTTTTTTGAATAATCAATTCGCTAGCACTGATATTCATTGCCAGCATAGAAAAAAATAATATCCCGAAAACCGCTCTCATACTTTAAAGATTTACGTTGTTATTTTATCTGGTTCGTTATTTGTTACTCAAACATAATTCCAGATTTCAGCCCTTAATCCCCGTCTTTGGTGTTTAAGTTTTTCAAAATTATTTGAAAGCTTAAAGTTTCTAAAAATTTTAGAAGCTTCATCATAAATCTAAGATTTTTTATAATGAGGGTATCCCGATGTGAGCACACATGCAGGATTTTCAGGCATTATTTTAGGCCATACCTGCTCCTCTTACTCATCTTTAAATTAATGTTTCATTTTCCCCCGTAAAGTATAAAATGCTTAATGGTTACCGGACCGACATTTTTAGTTACATTTAGTTGGATTAGATCAAAGGTCCCGTGTATCTCCTCAATGCGCTTATGTCCGACACACGTTCCGCGGGATATGGTTTCCCATTTTCCGTTTTGTTTTCCCTTTAACTCATATTCCCGGATATTTTCCCCGTTGGCAGTCTCCTCCCGGATAACCGCATAAGTGAGCTCCTTTTTTGTTCCGGCATTTAATTCAAAGCGGGTTCCTTTTCCTGAAGTTTGGGCAACGGGACGGGCAAATGTTTTTTTGATCCATTTTCCCAGTTCCTGCATTCTTTTAACGTCTGCTTCGGGTACCAGTCCGCGGTCATCTATTACGATTCCGAGCAGCATATTGGTATTTCTTCCCACACTTTTGATGTATTTATCTTTTAGTTCTTCCATGCTGAAAATTTTATCGTCCTCCCCTTCATGCCAGAACCACCCTCCTCCAAATGTATTATTTCTTCGTAGTGGAAAATCAGCCTCTCCCGGACACCAGAACTGACCATCGGGATTTCCGTTCAAGCCCCTGATCTGGATAATCCCTGATGCAGATGTGGTGGAATCGGCCCTGGCCCAGCAGGGGTAAGGGGCAATGCCTTCTTCGTTACCCACCCAGCGGATATTGTTTTTATAACCGAATGGGCCCTGGAAAGCAATGGCATTGGGTTGGTATTCCTGTACCATCGACAAAATATCGAATCCTCCCTGCGACGGAGGCAATACCCCGCCGTCGAACCAGATCTCAAACAGGGGACCGTAATTGGTCCACAGCTCAGTAAGTTGCTTTTTAACGATGTTGTTATAGCGTTGTTGTTCTTCGGGATCACCAGAGAGCACCTTGCCCGGATTATCAACCCGGAGGTAACCATTGGCAGTCGTGCTGGCATATATTCCGGGTTTTACGCCATACTTTTTGCAAGATTCCACAAACTCCCCGACAATGTCGCCATCGCCGTTTTTGTAAGGGGAATTTTTAATGCTGTATTCGTGGACTTCAGTTGGCCAAAGGCTGAATCCTGAACAATGTTTGGCCACCAGCACCGCATATTTGGCACCCAAATCACGGGCGGCTTTCATCCACTGATCTGTGCTGAGCCGAGTGGGATTGAAAACAGACGGAGACGGATGATTGCCCATGTCGCGGCGCCATTCATATTCTGGTTTAAAGACCTGCACATCGAAATGGATCAGCACGCCGATTTCGGCATCAGCCCAGGCTAACTGGGCGTTTGTGGGGAGAACTTCGCTGGTATTCATCTGAGCTCCTGCGTGAAAGAGCAGAAGACAAAATAAGGGAACTAAAAAAGTAAACAATAATTGTTTTAAAAATTCTTTTTTCATACTATTAAAATTAATTATTTTTAAAGGTATAGTATGGAACTTGCATGTATTTTAATAATCACCCTGGGTGTAAATATTTCACATGCTCGTTTCGTATTTAGGAAAATTAAATATTCCTGTTTTTTAAACTATTCTATCAGACACTAATCCTAATTACCTGTGCATGATTAAGTATCTGTTAAATCATATTTTAATTTCACTGCCGCTGTTCTTCCACCATTTGTCCTACTGCAATTACCTGCTCCAGGTGATGAGGCAGGATCTCTCCATCGGGTGTGGCGACGACCTCCAGGCATAGAACACCGTCACTGGAAACAATTTTTTGAGCTTTATATACGAGGCTGTCGGTTTCAAACTGGCTTCCCTTACCTCCCCAACGTTCGCCAAGGTAAGTAAAGAGGAACCACTGGACTCCTTTTTTCACCCATCTGCTCTCAGGGTATTCATCAATAGTTCGTTTTTCCCCCGAACTGTAATCACAGTAAGGAGTGTTCACCTGTATTTTCCCAAATCCATAATTATAAGTAACGATGCTGTTTTTATTACCCGCTTTAGCAGCCAGCGTATGCGTGCTTATGTTATGATCAAGCGACATGTCCATACGGGTACTCAGTATGTTATTCCACTTGTATAATCCGTCAAACCACCATCCTTTTACACCTTCTCCATACCTCATGCTCCATTCCCTGATCATATCCTCAAGAATAGCCTGATTATACTGACTTGTAGCAGAGTCTCTGCCATATGGATAATGAAATTTTTCTGACACCAGTTTATTGCTTACCGGGGGATTGGCCGGCAAATAAAGAATCAACGGAATATTGTATTTCTGAAGGGCTTTCATCAGTTCCATCGGCAGATCACGGACGGAACA
>CAZIOB010000085.1:0-3287 GCA_964540755.1 uncultured Prolixibacteraceae bacterium
TTTCGCCATAGCTTTGGCTATGCCTCAAAATTTTGCTTTGTTAAAAACAAAAATAACTTCGCCTATTTTATTCACTTTATTTCGTAACAAAGCCTTAGCATAGCATTAATTAATATTTTGTTTTTGTTCCCGGGGCCAGATCTTCCTGCCCGGAATAATGAAACAGGTTGGAAAGCCGGGATATCAGAAATGATAAAAAGCTTTTTTAATTGTAGTATAAGTATCATTTAATCATTACCGAAAGCTTTCAGATATATAATGCCAGGTTATATTTATTTGGTTTTCGTTTGGTATAAATTATAAATATTTTAAACCTAAAAATCTAAAATGAAAATCTATTGCAGTTCTACATTACACGTCACTATTGGAAATGCTCATTGCAAAGTTTTTCATCTCATTACAATTGTTTATTTTTAATGGTATGAGATGGAACTCGTCATTTATATGCTCAATTTTCATGAATGAAAGTACATGACTCGTTTTCACCGTAGCGATGGCTACGCTTTCAAAACTTTTTATTGTGCTTCTCAATATTAACGCACACTGTAGAACTTCATGACGATTTCACTCCAGATTTTTAGGTTAAACACGAATTATTACCAATAAATTTTTATGGGAAAATATGATATCTTAATAAAAAACGGACTTGTATATAACGGGACTTTTGATCCGCCTGTAAAAACCGATATTGCAGTTAAGGATGGATATATTACTGAAACCGGGAAATGTGAATTTTCCGGAAAGGAACAGGTTATAGATGCCGGAGGTCTTGTTGTTGCCCCGGGATTCATTGATATTCACACCCACTGTGATGAAAGAATCTTTAAGAGGGGGATGAACTCTCTTGAAAATTTCCTTACCCAGGGGGTTACAACTGTAGTAACGGGAAATTGCGGCATGGGTACTTTTGATACAGGAAAATTTTTCAGTGAACTGGATAAAACAGGATCAGGGACTAATATTGTTCACCTGGCAGGACATAATGAGATCAGGAAGAAAGTTATGGGAACGGCCGCCAGAAAGGCCGGAAAATATGAGATTGAGGAGATGAAAAAATTATTGTCCGCTGCTATGGAGGAGGGTGCGGCAGGGATGTCCACAGGACTTTTTTATGTTCCCGGGACTTACTCTTCTTCAGAGGAACTAATTGAGCTTGCAGAAGTGGTAAAAAAATACGGAGGATTTTATGCTTCCCATATAAGAGATGAGAGTGATTTTACCGTAGGGCTCGAAGAAGCAATAAAAGAGGCAATTTACATTGGGGAGAAAACAGGTGTACGTGTGCAGATTTCGCATATCAAAGCGTTGGGAAAATCTGTATGGGGCATGTCGCCAAAAATATGTGATATGATCGAAAAAGCCCGTAGGCAGGGGATATGTATTTTTGCCGATCAATATCCTTATAATGCTTCCAGTACAGTTCTTTCAGGTGCAGTCATGCCGGCCATTGCAAATGAAGGCGACAAATTAACAGAGAGTCTGATAAATCCGGATTTGTTGTCCCGCATTCAAAAAGAAATTGCTGAAAACATAGAACGGAGGGGAGGTGCAGAATCACTTAAAGTGGTATCTTATTCACCTGATCATAATTTCGATGGGAAAAGTCTTTCGGAGATAAGCAGAATCCTTGCCAGTTCAGTTATTGATACTGTAATATATCTGGTAAAAACTTGTGATCCGTACATTATTTCATATAATATGAAGGATTCCGATATAGAAACTTTTATGAAAAAGGACTATGTAATGACCGGTTCGGACGGGTATATCGAGGTGCCGGGGGAGGGTACCCCGCATCCGAGATGCTATGGTACTTTTCCGCGAAAAATAAGGAAATATGTAAGGGAAGAAAAGATAATCAGTCTGGAACATGCCATCAGGGCTGCGACTTCATTACCTGCTGATATGATTGGATTAAAGGACAGAGGATATCTGAAAAAAGGATATGCAGCCGACACAGTGATATTTGACCCTGAAAAAATAACAGATAATGCAACTTACTCAGAACCGCATCAGTACAGCTCCGGTATCGAATATTTACTGGTAAACGGACAAATAGTTATAGAAAACGGAGAATATAACGAAAAACTGCCCGGGAAGGGACTGAGACATTTGAAGAAGCAATAAAAATATCAATTATGGAAATAAAATTTGTACATAACTGTAAGTTAAATTATTTCAGACTTTGTGTTATAATTATCAGCATTTTGTTTGTATTATCCTGTGCAAACAGGCGAAGCGGTGATCCGGATGCTCCTGAGACAGTATTAAAACTTACTCCTTCGGAAGACAATCCCCGTAATAGTGAGGGTGATTTTATAAACCTCAGGGATGGACGAATTCTTTTCGTTTACAGTCATTATACCGGCGAGTCTTCCAGTGATCATGCCCCGGCCTTTTTAGCAGGCAGGTATTCATCCGACGGTGGGAAAACATGGTCGGAATCCGATGAGATTATTGTGCCTAACGAAGGAGAAATGAATGTCATGTCCGTTTCCCTTTTACGGTTACAAAATGATGATATTGCGCTTTTTTATCTGCGTAAAAATTCGAAAAAAGATTGTATTCCCATGATGCGTATTTCAAATGATGAAGCAAAGTCATGGAGTTCTGCCGTTAAATGTATTACCGATAAAGAGGGCTACTTCGTTCTTAATAATGACAGGGTGGTGCAATTGAAAGAAGGTAGGTTACTGATGCCTGTGGCTCTGCATAATACACCTGAAGGAGAATGGAAAAGCCAGGCCGATCTCTACTGTTATTATTCGGATGATAATGGGAAAAATTGGATGTCAAGTTCTAAAGTCCCCAATAATACTGATATAATTACACAAGAACCGGGAGTGATCGAGATGGAAGATAGTCGTATTATGATGTATATCCGGGCAAATGGAGGATTCCAGCAATTGTCATATTCGTCAGATCGCGGGGAAACATGGAGCCATATAGCAACAAGCAATATTCCGTCGCCGCTGTCACCTGCCACAATTGAAAAAATTCCATGGACAGGAAACTGGCTGCTTGTTTGGAATAATAACGATGGTTCAGTACCCGATATTAAAGGAAAACGCACTCCTCTTACTGTCGCGGTTTCCAGGAACGAAGGCAGGACATGGGAATGCATTAAGGACATCAAAGATGATCCTGATGGCTGGTACTGTTACACAGCGATCCATTTTGTGAATGATAAAAATATTCTGCTTAGCCATTGCGCAGGTAACAGTTCAACCGGAAACGGATTGTCTGTCACTGACATAACGATGATCAACAGAACCTGGTTGTACAGGTAA
>CAZIOB010000086.1:0-8644 GCA_964540755.1 uncultured Prolixibacteraceae bacterium
TCAAATTAATTAATCATTATTTTTTTTGGGATTATAATCAAGTGCCCTTTTGAGTTTCTTATCAAAGCTAAATAAATCTTCTATTATTTCAATTTTATAGTTTTTTTATTACCGCAGGGAGAAAAGGATTTGGGTTAAGACTGATATATCTATGACGAGCCATGTATCCAATCAAAAAATAAAGCCTTCTCATTAATTGGATTTGTTTTTCTGATTCCAAAAGAAAATCATTCTTAAACTCATTCATCATTGCTTGATTGAGTTTATTCATTTTCCCGTTCTTAATGATTTTGATGTCGTCTTGTTTTTCCATAGTCTTATTTTTTATTCAATATATAATAAAAAATCCCTGACAAACTAATGCCAGGGAGTGGTAGATAACGGCCTAACCTTAACAGACGGTAGTTTAATTACTATTAACAGAAGTGGCTCTGGCGTAATCAGTGTTATTTATTTTTCAGGATAAACTACAAAATCTGCCACCTCATGTAATTTTTTAAAATTAACATTTTTATCAACAACACGAATTTTTTTATTCAAATTAATATCTAACGTAGAAAAAATAGTATATCCAATTAATGATTTTCTAATAATATAACATTTCCGGTTTTCAACATTGGCTCTTGTCTGCGCCTGTTTTTTTGCCATATTAAATGATAATTTTCTTAACCACAAAATAATATTGTCCCAGGTCAGCCGCGGGAAATATTTAAAACTGTATAAACATACATTTTTTATTTCTCGGTCCTTATAATCGGCTATCTGTTTAAGTGCGTATTCGATCATTGCCATTTCAATACGTTTTATCTTATCATCAGGTATTCCGTCAAATGTTTTAAGGTTTGCAAGTAGTGTGTTATGGGGGCTATTTAATTTCATAATTGTAATTTTTTAGAATGAGGCTTCGGATTTAAATATTCGTTTCTTAATAGGTCTATCAGTATCAATAATTTGAGGCATTGGCATTTTCTCAGTAGCTATATAAAATCCTCCTGCCGTTGCATCAACATGATCATCTTTCTGGCCTTCAATGGCTCCAAGCCTGCCATCTTCTTTCCTTTCAAACCAGTTCATCTCTTTTATTGCCCTGATATCCCGCTCAATTAGGCAAAATCCGCTTTTCTTTCCTTGATCTTTATTGTATCTCTCCCTGGAAGCTGCATATAAAGCATCAATCATTGCAGGTTTAGTCATTTTATTTGTATGGAATCCGTAAATTGGAACATAGTCGCTGCCTACTTTTTCCGGTTTATTGCGGATATATAAATTATCATAAAATTCTGCCACTTTTTCAACAACTGTTAAAAAGTGATCATCATAACGCCTGTCCTTATCATAGACATTTGTTTCGTATGCAAGCAAAGCATTATCATACATCATACAAACTTGGGCGCATATCCAGCCGAATAGGTCTTTATCACAATGCCCGTACCATACCGCCACAATTTCCGGGTCTCCATTTTCCAGTATCCAGTATCGATCTACAATTTTTAATACTGAATAATCTGCTCCTCGCCATGTACCTCCAATATCTGCAAATGCAGCATATCTATTTAATACTTTAATAGAAGTATCTGGCATTGTCCATATTGAAAGTTTCCCTTTATTATCAGGAATAAATTCTATATTTTGGAATGCTTTTTCCCCTGTTGTCCCATCAGCTTTAACATTACCAACAAAAGCTGGAGATACACAGTCTTGCTCCATTGCATTAATATAAAGAGGGTTGAATCGTTTTTCGCCGGCTGACTGGAATCCTTCTGTTGGAGTTGAAGGGTTCTCCTGCATCATCTCCCATTCAGCGAACATCCGGTTTTCACGATCTGCTTCTTCGTAACGATCCGCTTTATGCTGGTTGTACCAGTTTATTCCTTCAAGAGTAGCTCCGTAATTCCATAAAGTCCAGTCATATTCACCCATGCCTTTTATAAATTCATTTATATCTTTTTTTATTGGAAGTCTGTCACGGTTGATTTTCCACCATGGAATAAATACAGCCTTGTACCGGGTATTTCCTTTAAGGGCGCGTTTCCATGAATCATAGAAATAATTAAGCCCTTTTGCCGTAGATTCCTCTGCAATAAAAGAATAAGGAATATCCGGCACGGTTTCTTTTATTGAAGTAATAAGTCTTTTAGCTGTTCGATGAGGTGTATCCTGCCAGCTGGAAACCTCTGAAAGATGGGCCATTGCATAACTATAAGAACGGAATTGATCGGGATTATTAAAAGAACCGACACCGATAATGCCACCGGTTTCTATACATACACGATTTTTAGATGATCCCTCAAATGGCCGTAAGGTAACTCTACCGAACTCTTTAGGATAAAGTTTTGCAGCTTTAGTATACATTCCCCTGATATTCCTTGCTGCATCATCATTATGAGCACATACAGCAAGATGCCAATTTCTTTTATGGACCTGCTGAATCCACATCATATACATTTGTATTAATGTAGATCCTCCCCATTGCCTGGCCTTATACAATACAATACGAATAGGCACACCCGATAATCTCATTTCTTCTAAAATTGCAAGTAATTCCCTTTGTGCGCCTCTTAATATAAAAGGAATATCCTTAAAAGTATCTTTATCGGTGATTTTTATTGTTGTTGCTGACCAGAACTCAAGATCATACTTAAACCGTTCTCTTATTAAATGACCTAAAATCTTATCAACAGGAACATCATATTTTTTTGAATAATCAGAAAGTGAATGATATTCTATTAAACAATTCACCCAATCTTCATTGAGCATAGCCATAGGTAATAACATGACAGTCTCAACATCAGAAAATATAACTTCCTGACGTTTTAACGGACTTCCAATCCCAATAATTGGATCATAAGGAGCGTCCATGATAGCATTTCTTTTTTTATTTTCCTCTAACAGTCTTTCATTCATTCCATATATAATTCTTCTTTTTCTAACATACTTCCATGTTTCAATGCTTTATAAAAAACATCGCGACTTAATGTTATCTTTTCTGTGTTTAATAATCTTTCAGAAACGAGCTCCACAATCCTGCTTTTTGAAATATAAGAGGCATTGGGACCGAGAAATGTAATAACCTGTTTGTAAGTGTGGTAGATTTTTAAATACTTCTTTTTTGTTGTAATACGCATTTTATCTACCAATTAGTTTACCAAAAGTATGCAAACATTTTTGAATATTTATGCATATAATTACATAAATATACCAAATCAAGACACTTTTGTCTTGATTTTTATTAAAAAAAATGCATATTTTTTCAAAATCAGGATGCTTTTGTCTTGATTTCATGTTTTTAAGTATATAAGGTTGGATAATTTTACATATCACAAACATGCAAATTAATGTTAAGTAAAGTTATCTGATATGGACAACTTAAAAGAAAAAGAAAAAGAAGTTGTAAAAGAGGCTCCCCCCAAGCCCACAGCTGAAAATGTCACTGAAACAGCAGAAAGAATTAATTCGCCTGAAATAGAAGAAAAACCTACTGGCGAAAACATAAAAGAACCTCCTGTTGCAGAGACTACGGAAAAATCACCAGGGACAGAAGCGCCAGAAACAGAAATGCCAGAGGATAATACACAAGAAAAACTTAAAGAATTTGTATCTCGTTTTTATCCTGATGCTGATGTTTCCACTCCTGAAAAATTAATGGCTTCATTACTTCCTCTTGTTGAGCAAACAGTTTCTCTACATGATGATTTATACCAGGTCGTTGAAGAATTTCCTGAATTTGGTGATTTTATCCTTGGATTACGAAAAGGTTATACTCCCCAGCAGGCAATGGCTATGTATTTCGATGTTGAAAATCTCACACCACCGGAAGGAGCGGAGGATGAAGAAGCTGTCAAAAAAGCTAAAGAGGAACGGCGTAAAAAAGTTGAAGGAGAAAAGTCAAGATTGGCAAAAATTCCTGAAAACCAGAAATTGACAAGTAAAAATTTTTCAGAAGTAGTGAAGGATCTCAAATTAAGCGATGAAGATCAAAAAAGTATTGTTAGCAATTTTGAAAACATTCTCAATGATGCTAAAGATGGTGTTATTTCTAAAGATCACTGGGAAATGCTCGCCAATGGATTAAAACATGAAGCTGTTTTATCTGAAAAGGAAAAAGAGAAAGAAACAGCCGTTGAAGATGCTCGCGTAAAGGGCCGGAATGAACAAATTGAGAAAAAACGTGCAAGCAAGGAAACCGGTGATGGATTACCGAAACTTTCAAGTACCGGAAGCATGCCTGGCGGAACAGAAGAAGATGAATTTACTTCCGGTCTTAAAAAAATAGCAAGTAAGAAAAAAGTAATATAAAAATTTAAAACGATGAAAAAGAAAATTAATTATCAAAAATTTGCCAAGTTTTTACTTGGAGGAATGGGAATGTTGTTTGTTATATGTGCCTTTTTTCCAGCCCTTAGTATTTTAGGAGGCGCAGGATTGACACTGGCAGCAGCAGCAGGAGCTCAAACTATTTCCGGAGAAGCAGCAACAACTGAAACTATTGATGATGCTGCCGGAGATTTATTAAGGCCGGAGATATCTAAATTAATTACCAAAATCAGGCGTGATGTTTATCCTTTAGATACTATCATGCGTGAAATTGGTAAGGCGAGGCCAATTGATAGTGAGGAATGGAAATATTATTCCAAAGATGAGCGGGGATTGCAAGATAAATTAAACGCTACGTATGCTTTTGCAGGAGCCAAATCAGGGCAATTATCTGTAGATAGTGCTCACCAGTGGGCAACACATGATACAGTATTGATACCCGCAGTTAAAGGCGGTGATGAAAAGAAATTGCGCTGTATTGTTTCGACAGTTGATGTTGCTCTTAATAAAATTACCGTTACTCCTGTTAATGGACGAACAGCCGTAAGTGCCACAGAATTAGGTGATTTAATGCCAGAAGTGCCGGATGATACCTATATTAGCCGTATTGGCAATGCTCACGGTGAAACTGATGCACAGACCGATCCGATTGAAATTGCACCTTACGATACCTTCAACTATGCTCAGATATTTATGGCGCAGGTTGAGGAATCGCTTGTTGCTAAAAAGCATCTGAAAGAAGTCGATCTTAATATCATGGACTATAAAGAAGATGCGATTATTGACATGAGAGCACAAGCAGAATTAGCTATGCTATTCGGTTATCCTAAAAAAGCATTTTATGATCCTATTCTCAGGAAGAAAGTAAATCTTTGCGGCGGTGCTGATTACTACATTACCAAAAAGAAAGAATATACCAAAGCCGATGCTATTACAAATGCCATTTTTAATGCTTGGACTAAGTATATATTTACCGGAAATAATGGTTCTGACAGGAGATTATTATTTGCAGGAAACAATATGTTGGAAAATATGATGAATGCAGATATAGTGCAAAAACAGATGGAGGCTAAAGTAACAGAAGTAGTGGCCGGTGTCAGGTTTAACAGGATAGAAACAGGATTTGGAGAGTTGTTAGTTCGCAGACACCAGGCATTCGATGAAGTTTATGGGTATTCTGATAATGGCCTTGTACTCGATATGGAACATGTTGAGCGCGGTATTTATGAGTCAACACAGGTTAAAAAACTTAATTTGGATGAAACCGGGCAGAAAAGGGTTGATGCAAGGCGTATCCTTGAACACTGGTCCATGGCATTTAAGAATCTTGATACTCACTGTTGGATTGTTGGAGTTTAATTATGAGTCATAAAAAATATATATCAACCGGAGCAAACCCCTTGTCTATTGATATAATGGACGAGGGGCACCTTCGTACTTTTGATTTCAGAGGAGGATTGAAACATCCTGTGTTTAAACCTCCGACATATTCGACCAGTAAAACTTGGGAGCAAGAATTACTGGAAAGTCATCCATCTTTTAATATTTCTTTCAAACTGGAGGAAGATATTATTATACCGGAACCTGAATCAAAAGAAGAAGTAATTACTGAAATGGAATCTGTGCCTGATGAAAATGTTGAATTTAGCAACACTTTAGAAGCGAAAGATTGGTTGAACAAAGAACACGGCATTCCATTCACGACGATTAACAATAAAGCAAAGGTTATTGCCAAAGGAAAGGAACTTGGCTTTAACATACTATTTGAATATGAGAAAATTTAAAAAATAGAATATCATGACAAGAAAAGAATTTATTGAAAAATTTAGTGGTAAGCATTATGGAGATGCTAAATCACTGGAAAACAAATTGGCAGAAGTAGCCGGCGCGATCTATGATACTATGTTCAAATTCATCGAAGACACACCTGTTGACGGGGTAAAAGCGATTGTCACGGTCGACATGACTAATAATAATGCCGACCTTACTTATACTGCAAAAGAATATGGAACGGATGGCGATGACATTACCGTTACCCATGTTAATCCGGGCGAGAATGATGAAGATTTAGTTGTTACAGTTGATGGTAAGGATATAACCGTATCCCTGGAAACAGGTAGTACAGGGGCTATCGCGTCAATTGCCAATGATGTGAAAGCAGCTATCAAAGCACATGAAGAAGCAGATGCCCTTGTAGCTGTTACAGCTGATGGCGATGGAACAGGAGCTGTTGTGGAAAAAGGCGAAGAAAGCCTTTCCGGTGGCGTGAATGTAACAGAAGGAATAGTTGGTTCTGTCGCATTTGATGAAGCTAATTTCTATGTTAAAGTAGATGAACAGGAGTGGAGGGAAGTTGCACATGACAGTGTATAAAAACATTGTTTTTATTGTGTCATTCGAGAATAATTTTAAACGCTCTGTCCGTCAAAGGGCGGAGCGTTTTTAAATAGATAAAGGCATATAATGGCTGATTTAAGCACAGAGAGAATATCGTTTGAACAAGCGTTAGCGAATCTGCTTGAGACTTACAGTGTAGAGCCGGGAAGTGGGACTATCATTGCCGAGAGATTAACTCTTATCAACTATGTTAAAGCAAAGCTGGATGAGATAATACCCGAAGGAGAAGGTGTACAATTTGCAGTTGAGGATGATGTTAATATTTCCGATCCCCTAAACCTGATTATAAATGCTATCCTGGATGAGGCAGCCAAAAGAGTTTTGCTTAATGCACCTCTCCATGTTCTTGATCCGGTAAAGAGTGAGACAGAGACAGGAACAGCCGATACTGATGATGATAAGATAGGATTTATTCCATTAGCAGATAATTTTATGAGATTGGTTTCATTGAAAATGTCCGACTGGAAAAGAGAAGTAACTAATGCTATCAATGCAACCGATAAAAGATATCGGGCACAGAGAAATAAATATATCAGAGGAGGGGTAGCAAAACCAAAAGCAGTATTCTCATTCAGGACCATTACTGATGAACATAGAAGGGTTCTGGAATATTATTCAGTTGACGGCTCTCATAGTATTGACTGGCTATTTTACATACAGGAAACAAATGCACAAAACTTGCAATCTAATTTGGTTGATGCCCTGACATGGGTAGCCGCCGGAATGGTATTACAGATAACCGAAAGGGTTGATCTGGCTAAGGTGGCTTTTGAGCAGGAACAGTTATCATATCAAAATTTATAACATGGCGACACAAGAAGAACTGATAACAGCATTTAGGAAGGAAACGGAAGATTTGGTTTATGCCAATATCATACAAATTTTCCTTATTAAATACGATACTCTCTCGGCAAGCGCAGGAGATAATGTAATAAGCTTTATCGGTGATGCTTATGATAGTGATTCTGATTATATAATAAGAATTGTGGAAGCATTAGATGAAGATAATATTGATGTGAAAGGAGAATTGAATATAAAGAATAAAACAGCCAATGGCTTTACGATTAATGCTGCCAGGCCATGCAGTATAAAATGGCAGACAGCAAGAAACAGCCCTAAAATTAATTTTTGGACCTAATATGAATATTAAAAAAGGAGATATATTATTAATTCACTTTAAAAATTTTATTGGAAGATTAATCCAATTTGGGATGAATGTAGAGAGGTGGCGATGGTTGAGCTTTAAACCTTTTTGGAAAAAAGTCTGTAACCATGCAGCTATTTGTATTGACGAATTTCCTGGTATTAATGATGTTCTTATAGCAGAAGCAATGGGAAATGGAATTATAATACATTTATTTAATCCCTCTTACGGGAAATCTAAAAATATCGAAATAACTATTTATCGGCCTCCATTATCAAAAAATGAATTAACACGAATTTATAATGAGGCAATAAAATATAAAGGAGTTAAATATCAGTTTATAAACTTTCTGCAATATATACCTAAAATTTTATTCGGAATATGGCTGGGAAGAACTCATGTAGAGGCAGAAGATAAATTGTATTGCACGGAATATGTGGCTCTGGTATTAAATAAAATTACATGCGGAAGATTGTTTAAAAAGTACTGGCGGACCAGTCCTGCGGGATTACAAAGCTGGTGCGAGAAAAATTGTAAAAAAATAGAAGTAATGAAAAAGTAATGAAAAAGTTAACCTTCATATTATTCATATTTATTTCAATTGTATCATTCGGACAAACGGACAAACAATCTATTACCTGGCTCCGGGTAGAGGATATTACTAATACAAGGTATTTCATCTGGCAAGGCGATACGATTGATTTTGAAGGTATAAAAGAACCTATTACCAGTATAGAATTACAAGATGATTATTTAAAATTTTATAGAGGCGAGGATATTTTGGATAGT
>CAZIOB010000087.1:0-7507 GCA_964540755.1 uncultured Prolixibacteraceae bacterium
TATGGGAAAACGCAGTGTTAAGCCCATGGAAATATGCAGAACAATGCAAAAACATTCGGCAAAAGCTCCTAAGGGGGCATTATGGGGCTGGCTTGACGGTGCAGATCATGTAACTCCTGATGAAGTAATGGATATGCTTGCTGACGCACAGTCGAAAAATGCAAACCTCCTGTTAAACGTTGGCCCTCTCCCCGATGGTTCAATACATCCTGACGATATTTCAACCTTAAAAGAGGTGGAAATCAGGCTAAACTCCAAAAATTAATTATCCGGTTATTGCAATCATTAACTAATTTTGTTGAAAACATTTGTGAAATTGAATAAAAATTCTAATATCAACATTACCAAGATGTTGATGTTAAATGCATACAATCCGTTATTTATTTGAGTCTGTTCCGGAAAGTTAAAAATAATAATCATTCTTAATACATAACAAAATATAAATATCAATTTATTAAAATAGAATTTAAATATTTTAATGAGATATATTAATAAAACATATTTATCGGGGCAGACTCGTTTTTATTTATTTAAAATCATATACTATGGCAATCCTGATAAAATTTTTGCTTGTAATTTCCCTGCCGTTTTTAATAGGAAGCGGATGTAATAATAAAAAAGAGACCGGCACTACTCCTCTTGATTTTAGTAAAATGATACAGCCGGTTCCTGAATACTCTGTGCTCAAACATGATGATTACTGGGTTTGGGGGGCTTCAATGGTAAGGAGTGATGATGGTATATGCCATTTATTTTACAGCAGATGGCATAAAAATTATAAATTAAATGACTGGCTTTTTAAATCAGAAATTGCTTATGCAACTTCTGAAAATCCGGGTGGCCCCTATCACTTCAAGAAAGTGGCATTAAAAGGAAGGGGTGAAAATTTTTGGGATAAAGACATGGCACACAATCCCCATATTAAAAAATTTGGAAATAAATATTATCTCTATTTTATTTCACATAATGTTAAAGATCAGGGACAGGAAAAACGAATGGCATACAGGTCTGCTCAACGAATAGGAGTTGCTGTTGCAGAAGATCCGGCAGGGCCCTGGGAAATTTGCGATAAACCTCTTATTGATTTACAGGAGGGGAAACCGGCACATGGTTATGCTGTAAATCCTTCGGTTTGCCAAAAACCTGATGGTTCATACCTTATGATTTTTAAATCCCTGCCTGAAAACTGGCGCGAATCAGAAAAATTTATTTCAATACAATGCATAGCTACTTCAGATACACCAGTCGGCCCTTTCACTATATATGAAAAACCCGTTTTAACAGAATTTACCGCAGAAGATCCGTTTTTGTGGTACCAGGATGAACGGTATTATGCTATTTTAGATGATCAATATGGTGACTATCTTGGAGAAAGAGGCATGACGCTATTCGAATCATCGAACGGATATGATTGGAAACCATCGAAAAATCCTCTTGTATCGAAGTTGAAAATAGTTTGGAAAAATGGATCGATAATGCCACTAAATCATCTGGAAAGGCCGCAACTCTGGTTTGATGAAAACGGGGAACCTGCAATGTTGTTCTGTGCGGCAGCTTCCACCGTAAAAAATGATGCAGGGATTGAAGAATTAAACAGCTATAATATTCACATACCTTTAAAACAGTAATTATATTCAATAATTGTAAATTTGAACCTTTTCCGGAAAGTTAAAAATAATAATCGTTCTTAATACATAACAAAATATAAATATCTGAAAATAATTAATTTTAATAATATGAGAAGAAGTTCTTTCCTGAAAATAACCGGGGCAACGTTGGCTTTATCACCAATTGCTATGTTAACGGAATGCTCCCAATCAAAAAATATTCCTTCCTATTTAAAGGGATATGAAAAATTGTATTCTGAAAATCCGCGTGCAGCAGCCTTGAAGTGGTTTCAGGAAGCAAAATTCGGACTTTTCATACATTATGGCCTTTATTCGCTGACTGGCCGCGGAGAATGGGCTCAGTTCGATTACCTTATTCCAATTGCCGAATATGCAAAGCTGGCAGATAATTTCACTGCTGAAAATTTTGATGCAAATGCTATTACAGATCTTGCCATTGAAGCAGGGATGAAGTATATTACGCTCGTTTGCAAGCATTGCGACAGTTTTTGTTTATGGGATACAAAAGCAACTGATTTTAACAGTATGAACACACCTGCAAATCGGGATTTAGTTGCAGAGATGGTTGCTGCCTGCCGTGACAAAGGATTGGGATTTTTCGCCTTTTATGAGCACGGTTTCGACTGGAGGCATCCGCACGGACCTGCGCCATGGGATTGGTCAAACAGGGCAGTTCGCCCTGCATATGATCCGCCGGATCCTTTTTATGCTCCACGCGAATCCTATGATTTCAACAAGTATATTGAATATGCTTATGAAGGAGTCAGCGAGTTATGTTCCAATTACGGTCAAATAGCCGGCGTATGGCTTGATGGCATAGGTGTTCCCTTGAGCGGTGATAAGTCCCTTTTTCGGTCACCAGAGCTATATGAACGCATCCGGGAACTGCAGCCGCAGGGATTGATAAGTTACAAACACGGCCTTTATCCGGAGCTGGAGGATTTCATGGCCCCGGAGATACAACAGACTGACGCTGCTAAAGGAAAACGCGGCTCTAAACCAATGGAAATATGTCGTACCATGCAGAAACGGTCTGCTGACACACCAAGGGGCCATCTTTGGGGCTGGCTTGACGGAGCAGATCATGTAACTCCTGATGAAGTAATAGATATGCTTGCCGACGCACAGTCGAAAAATGCAAACCTCCTGTTAAATGTTGGCCCTCTCCCCGATGGTTCAATTCATCCTGATGATATTGCAACATTAAAAGAGGTCGGCCGTCGCCTGAAAAATAGAAATAATCCATGAATTAGCAGATCAGCCGCATTCAACATACCGGCATAGCTGTGGCGTCTTCCATTTACCTCCTGTGGAACCAGTTTGACCAACCTTTGATGGCATCTTCCTGGCCAATCACAATACTTGCTGTTAACCCGGCGACAGCACGGGGAAAAATCAATAATTCTATTTAATAGTAAGATACCTGCCGTAAATGCAGTATTTTTTTTTGATAATAAAATCTGTGTAAAATATTTTAGATAAATTTTGTATTTTGTCATCTGATTATTATTATAACGAAAAGCTGCAACTTGGCAGGATTGTTATATAACGAAATCCAATTATAGATCATTTATAATACAATAAAATATGTATAAAATAATTATCTGTCTTTAAATTATCAAATATTTATATCTTTTCCGTAGTAGTATTATAAACCGAATAATGATCTGACGAAAAATATTGAAAACTAAAATAATACTTTATGAATAAAAAGGAACAGACAAATAAACCAGCCGGAGTTTCCAAAGGAAGCTCCATAACGCGTAGGACAGCTTTAAAAGCTATAACCGGATTACCGGTTTTAGGCTTTTCGGCTCTAAGTGATTTTCAGTTTGGGAAGCAGGAAAATCGGGGAATAAGTAAAAAAGATGGCCTGCCGGATTTGCCGGAGATATCTGATAATCTTTTACTAAAGGCTCCTGTAAACAGGTGGGATGATGCCATTCCCATGGGAAACGGCTTAACGGGAGGACTACTGTGGGGAGAGAACAATATAATCCGCCTGTCGCTCGACAGGGGCGATCTGTGGGATGAACGGACCCACGGAAAGGAAGAATGGTGGAAAGAATATACATTTCAAAAAGGGGCTGATGCTGTTTCCCGCGGAGAATATGATCTGTTAAAGAGATGGTGGGAAGATCCTTACAGAGGGACAACCCCCACCAAATTACCGGTTGGACGCATAGAACTGGAGCTGCCGGATAATGAGATTTCTAAAGAGTTTGAACTTAATCTGGCGACTGCCGAAGGTATTGTCCGTTTCAATTCCGGCACTGAGATCAGGGCTTTGTATAGCGCTACAGATCCGGTATCACTTATTTGGGTAAAAGGTAATGTGCCGGTTTCGGTGGATCTGTTAAGCACCATGGATGTATATAGAAAAATTAACAAGGGTAATGCCGGCCCGTCCAGTGGAGGAACAGTTGCTGATCTGGGGTACCCTGAAGCTGAGAAAGGAAAATCGGACAATGGCCAGTGGTATATACAGGAGGCAGCTGTTGGGTTTAAATATTGTGTTTATGTTGAATCGAAAAGGTTAAATGACGGCACTCTTTGTGCCTTATCCATTACTTCAACCAATGATGGCAACGACATATTATCGCTGGCGCGTCAGAGATGTTCTTCAGCCCTCAAAAAGGGATACGGATCTGTTCTTAAAGAACATTCAAAGTGGTGGAATGATTTCTGGCGGCAGTCAGCCGTAAGCATACCAGATAAAGATATTCAGTTGCAATATAATATTGTACAGTATTTTTACGGGGCTGCTTCTCGCAAGGATGCTCCGCCTATGCCGCTGCAGGGAGTGTGGACAACAGACGACGGCACTCTTCCACCCTGGAAAGGAGATTATCACAACGATCTGAACACTCAAATGACTTATATCGGTTACCAGGGAGCGGGACGGTTTGATGAGGGGGCTTCTTATCTTAATTTCCTGTGGAACAGGCGCAAGGTTTTTGAGGATTTTGCACGGGATTTTTACGGGACCGGGGGATTGGCATGTCCGGGGGTTATGACCCTCGATGGACAACCTCTGGGCGGATGGGCGCAATATACCATGTCGCCGACAAACAGCGCATGGAGCGCACATCTTTTTTACCTCCATTGGTTATATACAGGTGATAATGATTTTCTCAAAGAAAGGGCTTATCCATGGTGTTCGGGTGTCGGAGAGTGCATGCTGGGATTGATGAAGCCTGATGAAAACGGCATACTGAAGTTATCGCTCTCATCATCTCCGGAAATTTTCGATAATACTCCTAAAGCGTGGCTCGAGCCAAACAGCAATTATGATCTGATGTGCCTGAAAATATTGTTCCTTGCACTAAGTGAAATGGCTCTGGCATGCAACAAGAATGCTGATTCAAAAAAATGGTCTGATGCAGCAAAGGCGCTGGGTGATTATCATATTAAAGATGACGGCACACTGCTTCTTGATGCAAATACCGAACTGCCGGAGAGCCACCGGCATCTTTCCAATATTATCGGGCTCTTCCCCTTTAATCTTATTACAAATGAAGGTGGCAAAAAGGATCTCGATATGATACAGTCCAGTCTGAAGCAATGGAATAAACTGGGTACCAGTCGCTGGTGCGGCTATAGTTTCTCATGGATGAGTTGTCTCCAGGCAAGGGTTGGCAATGCGCAGGAAGCATTAAGAAATCTGGAGATATACACCAAAGCTTTTGTAACACGGAACGGATTTCATGTTAACGGCGACCAGACAAAAAGCGGATATTCCTCCTTTACTTATCGTCCCTTTACATTGGAGGGAAACTTCATGGCATCGCAGGCTGTGCATGAAATGTTGCTTCAAAGCTGGAGTGCAAGTCCTGGTAAAACAGATACCGGCGTGATCAGATTGTTTCCTTCAACTCCGGAGAAATGGTCTGATGTTTCATTCAGTGATTTAAGGGCAGAAGGAGGATTTAAGGTTTCAGCAATCCGGGAAAATGGTAAAACAACATGGTTTACTATTGTTGCGAACAGAAAGGGGAAAGTCAGGATAAAAGACAACTTTGGCGGAAGAACACCAAAATGGAATGTCACAGGAGTTCGTAAAACCGGAGATATCTATGAGGCAGATCTCGACAAAGGACAAAAGTTGGAGGCAATTATATAATTACTGTCTGTGCATAAAGTAAAGAGTCTGAATTAGAAAGTTCGCTGACAAGGCTTGCGCAGACTGAAAAATGTGAGTTCACTAATTGTAAATGACCATTTTGAGGGCAAGCGTAACGCAGGCAGCGGACTTTATAGACGGACTCTATTAGTATAAACTTATTACCTGATATTCTAAAATGAAACGAACATGATTGTAAGATCACACTTAAATCCTTTCCGTAAGGAACAAACCTGCAATAATACAGCGATGCATGGCAGACACAGGTTTTTCCAACTGACTAAATTTTGCTTTGCCTTTATTTTTATTACTTTTCCGGGTTGTGCCCGATCGCAGAGAAGCACTGACAACAGTGGCTTAGGTGCAAATAACACGGCACAGTGGATAACGGATAAACGGGAGTTGCCCTCCAGCGACTCGTTGTTTTATGCTGACCGACCTGCTCCTCTTTTCCGGAAGGAATTTTCTTCTGAAAACAAGGTTAAAAATGCTACACTTTATATTACGGCTGCCGGCTATTATAAAGCTTCTATAAACGGCATGCCAGCCGGGAAAAATGTCCTGGATCCTGCATGGACGGATTTCAGCAAAAGAATCTATTATTCAGAATACGATATCACATCTCTGATAAATGAGGGCAATAACTGCCTGGGAGTAGTCACGGGAAATGGTTTTTATAATCCCCTGCCTCTGCGGATGTGGGGAAGCAGAAATTTAAGAAATGATATTCCTGCCGTTGGGAAGCCTGTTTTTATGGCCCGGCTGGTAATCAGCTATTCAAATGGTGAATCTTATGAGGTGGCTACAGACACGACCTGGAAATATGCTTATGGGCCTGTCCTGAAAAACAATGTTTACCTGGGGGTTACATATGATGCACGAAAGGAAATCACCGAATGGGATACGCCGGGGTTTGATGATAATTCATGGAATTATGCAAAGGTTGGCAAAGATCCGGGAGGAGAACTGCAAGAAGCATTTTCCCCCCCTGTACAGGTAACAGAGGAGATAACTCCCGTGAATATTTATTCTCCTGATCAGGGATTATATATTGTTGATATGGGCGAAAATTTTACAGGGACTTATAAGATCCGGTTATCCGGTGAAACGGGTGATACGATCGATCTCAGGTTCGGGGAACGGGTATATGATGATGGAACTCTTAATCCCATGACAACCGTTGCAGGACAAATAAAACGAAAGGGAATTGGCGGTCCCGGAGCTCCGGATATTGCATGGCAGGCCGACAGGTATATTGTTGGTAATAATGGAGGGGACTGGTTTACTCCTGATTTCACTTTCCATACATACAGGTATATGGAAATCAAGGGCCTGAATTATAAACCTCAGATCTCCGATATAAAAGGGTTGTTTATTCATTCAGGCGTTGCTAATATGAATAACTTCGACTGCTCTTCTGAACTTCTGAACTCCATACAGGAAGCAGTGATCAGAACATTCCGGGCAAATCTCGTCAGTGTACAGTCCGATTGCCCGGCAAGGGAGAAATTCGGTTATGGCGGTGATCTCAACGCGACCAGCGAATCGTTCATCTGTAATTTTGATATGCAGGCGTTTTATCGGAAGACTGTTTACGACTGGCTGGATGCAATGAATGATTCGGTATTTGTTGACACAGCCCCATACGTTGGTATCAAATATTGCGGAATCAGCTGGGAATCTGCTTTTCTGATCACCCAGTATTATCTCTACTTGTATTATAATGATAAAAAGATCATTGAAGAACTCTATGAAC
>CAZIOB010000088.1:0-7714 GCA_964540755.1 uncultured Prolixibacteraceae bacterium
AATGAAGGATAGATTATTTTTAGATACCAATGTAGTTTTGGATCTATTAGGCGAGCGTGAACCTTTTTATTATTCTGCTGCTAAAATTGCCACTATTTCGGATAAAGGAGAGGCCCATTTAACGTTATCAGCATTGACATATTCAACAGTATTTTATATTTTATCAAAGTTTGAGGGTAGAAAAGTAGTTATAGAAAAACTCCGCAAGTTTAAGGTGATTGCTGAGACTTCTGATTTGACGGACAGGATAATTGAAAAAGCATTTTCGTCCCGATTCTCAGATTTTGAAGATGCATTACAATATCACTGTGCTATAAGAAAGGAATGTAGCATCCTGATTACAAGAAATGTAAAAGATTTTATGAGATCGGAAATTCCGGTAATGACTCCGGATGAACCATATTGGTTCAGAATGTCCGCTGGCAAAGGCCACCTGAATAAATTTGGTGGACAAGACTTGTGAAGCCCGAAAAATGTGAGTTTAATATTTGTAAATGACCATTTTGAAAGCAAGCATAACAAAACCAACGGACTTTATAGACTTTCAGCCCAAGAGAAAAAGCTTATTGTTTTTTAATCTGCATAAAAGAGATTCGGTTTTTGGCTATATGATCTTTAAAAAGGATGTAATGCATTATTTTTAGCGTAAATACAGATTATAGTCAGGATTTAATAATAAAAAATAGAACTAAACTGATGGAAGAAAAATTCCTTATAAACGGAATTATGACTCAGAATAAGATAGTATTTGATTTTGTATTTCATTACTACTATTCAGGATTGTGTGCTTACTGCGAACGAATAACCGGAAGCCAGCAGGCAGCCGAGGATATTGTCCAGGATTTGTTTGTTTACCTGTGGTTAAAACACAACCAGATTAATATTACATCATCTCTGAAGAATTATCTTTTTACTTCTGTTAAGAATCGGGCAATTGATTATATAAAGCATGAAAAAATCAAAGTTGATAGGTTGAATTCACTTTCAGACTCTGATGGATTAACAAATAATCTCTCTTCCTTTTGGTTTGCTGAATCGGAATTGCAGGAAATAGTTGAGAAAGGTCTGGAAAAACTTACACCGCGCTGCCGTGAGATTTTTCAGTTAAGTAGGTTCGATGGCTTAAAAAATCAGGAAATTGCTGAAAAGCTGAGCATTTCCAAACGAACTGTAGAACTTCAGGTTAGTAATGCTTTAAAAATACTTCGTAGGGAGTTAAAACCGTATCTTCCCGAAGTTCTGTTAATGCTTTTGTTGAAATAAATAATGAGTTCAGTATAAAAACATAAATTATTTTGAAAAATAAATATGTGTTTTTATCTGTTAAATCGTCTATTAAATAAATAAGGCACCTAGGTTGTAAAAGTTATCAAATTTAGTTTTAAAACAGACAATATTTCTCTCATAGCGATTTTTTTAGGCTTACCCTGAAAAATTGCAGATTGTTAAGGCATAATTTTTTAAAATGTATTGTTAGAAAAAGTTGATAGTTGAATAATGCAACCAACTTAATCCTGCAAAGCAATTTAAGTTAATAAACTGCATTTAATTTTAGCAGATGAAGAAAAAGGATATTGTTGAATTATTACCTTCCTATTTCAAAGGTACCCTTGATTTCAAAGAAAAAGAAAGGGTGGAAAAATGGAAAGAGGCATCTGAAGAGAACCGGCAACTCCTTGCGGATTCTTTTCATGTCTGGGAGGGAATTGATCAACTTAGCCGGATGAGAAAATATAATCCCAAAAAAGCAATTCAATATTTAAATAAAAGAATTACATTACAGAAAAGGACAACCATTTTTGAAATTTTCCAGAAAGTAGCGGCTGTTATTGTTCTTCCATTAATCATAGCAACCATTTATTTTGTAATTGATAATAATTCCGTACCTGAGAAATATACCGCCTGGCATACCCTTGAAACACCTCCCGGCATACATTCCGAATTCATTTTACCGGACAGTACTAAAGTTCATCTGAATTCCAACACTATTTTCAGTTATCCGATTGCTTTTAATGATAATATACGCGAGGTACAGTTATCCGGTGAAGCTTATTTTGAAGTATCAGAGAATAATAAAGTCCCCTTTGTTGTAAATGCCGGAAAAATCAATATTGAGGTTACAGGAACCGAATTTCAGGCAACAAATTATCCAAGTGAAAATCTGACTGAAATTGTTCTTGTAAAAGGCAGTATCAAACTTTTTCAGGGTGATTTCAGAGGTACAAAAAGAGATATATATAAATTACATCCCAGAGAAATGGCGTTATGGGAAGCTGATGATCCGGAAATGATTATTGAGTCGGTGAATATAAAAAAATATATTGCATGGAAGAATGGTATCCTGATGTTCCGTGATGATCCGATGCCGGAGGTTGTTCGTAAGCTTAACCGCTGGTTCAATGTTAATATACAACTTATAGGTCCGGAAATTAAAGATTATGCTTACACTGCGACTTTTGAAAGTGAATCATTGTTACAGATACTTGACCTGCTGAAAATATCAGCTCCCATTGAGTACACAATAAAGCAAAGGGAACGTAAATCAGATAATACATTTAGTAAAATGGAAATAATAATTAAACAAAAATGATATGAACTAAAAAGGGAGGCATTAACCTCCCCTGTACTTTTTACCTTTTCTTTCCTGGCCAAAAGAGAAAGGTCTTATTAATAATAATAATTAATTTAAAAGCATGTAAATTTATGGAATTTTTATGTAGTAACTGGGCCGGGTTAAAAAAACTTTGGGCCGAAAAAACGTTTAGAAGTATGAGGTTAACATTTTATGCCGTATTACTTGCAGTTATTCAGAGCTATGCTCTAAGTAGTTATGCACAGGTTACGAAATTGAACCTGTCTATGAAAAATGCTTCGGTAAAAGAGGTTTTACTGGAAATCGAGAACATGTCTAAATTCCGTTTTCTCTACAACAGTAAAATGGTGGATGTGAATCGCAAAGTGAGTGTACAGTTCGAAGATTTCACTATTAACCAGGCAATGGATGTTTTATTTGAAGATGTTAATGTGGATTATACCATCATTGACCGACAAATAGTCCTGTCAGCGAAAGGTTCTCCGGTTTATAAATCCGGGTTTGTACAGCAGCAGGCCCCTATTTCCGGAAAAGTCACCGATGCTTCAGGTCAGCCCTTGCCAGGTGTTTCTATTATTGTTAAAGGAACCACGACCGGTACTGTAACCGATGTTGATGGTAATTTTTCTTTAACTTTACCTGAAAATGCTGAAGTTTTGGCTTTTTCTTTTGTGGGCATGAAGACTCAGGAAATCCCCATAAGGGGAAGGACAACTTTCAATATTGTTATGGAAGAAGAGGCGATTGGCATCGAAGAAGTTGTGGCGATTGGTTATGGTACACAGCGGAGAGAAAATGTTACAGGTCGATAGCAACTGCCGGAGTTGAAACAATTGAAGGTGAACCTGTCATATCAGTAACTCAGGCACTTCAAGGTGAGATTAGTGGTGTTGCTATCCGACAACCGGGGGGACAACCTAATGCAACTGCTGAAATCAGGATCAGGGGTTATGGTACGTTCAGTGGTGCAGGTAACAATCCCCTTGTTCTGATTGATGGCATTCCCGGCTCTATTAATGATGTCAACCCAAATGATATCAGAAATATTTCTGTACTTAAGGATGCAGCGTCAGCAGCTATTTATGGATCCAGAGCTGCAAACGGTGTAATTCTAATAGAAACTAAAAGGGGAAAAGAAGGAGAAATGGAAGTGAATTATGAAGGATATGTCGGATTCAATGAATTATCCGATATGCCTGAATTCGTTGATTCATGGATTTATGCCCAAGCATATAACGAAGGACTTGAAAATATGGGATTGGGAAGAAGTTACACCGACGATGATATTCAAAAATTTATGTCTGGTGAATACCCTGATACCCACCCCAATGACAAGCATTATAAAATGGCCTTTGATAATAGAGCCTATCAAACAAAGCATAACCTGTCTCTAAGTGGGGGAAATAACATGACCAGATATCTCTTTTCTTTTGGATATTTAAGAAATGACGGTATATTACAGAATAATAAATATGATAGCTATAAAGAAAATTTGCTGAACTATTATAATCAATATTCCGTCAGGTTAAATGTTGATAGCGATATTACTGAAAAGCTCAGTTTGATTGTGAACATGTCTGGTAGAGCAGGAGATGATCATGCACCTGGTGCCTATACGGGAGATGGTACGATGGAACGTTTGGTTACGAGAATTACCAGGATGTCTGCAGCTCTTCCTGCACGGACCTCTGATGGATGGTATGGCCGTGTTGATAGAGGTGCTCCATGGGCGGATATTGATAGTGAAGCCCATGAATTGGACCGGGAATATAATTTTTTGGGAAATGCAGATTTGGAATACAATGTTTTCGGTCCGATTACTTTAGTTGCAAGGGGAGGTTATGTTATGAACCACACAAACTATCGGCTATATAAAGCTGAGGAATATGTGGATGCTACTACATATAATGGTCCCAATAAATTGAATGTTGAGTGGAATACCAGCAGGGAATTAACACTTGAAGGACTTGTAAAATACCAACAGAATTTCGGGGAACACGATATCAATGTTTTAGCAGGTTACTCTCAGATTGAAAATAAATACAACTTCGTTAATGCCTTCAGGGATAATTTCCCAACAAATGAATTATTCGAATTAAACGTGGCTAGTTCAGAAAATCAGCAAAACAGCGGAGGTGCTACTGAATGGGGATTGGTTTCATATTTTGGGAGAATTCAATATGCTTACGGAGGTAAATATCTTTTTGAAGCCAATGCACGATATGATGGTTCTTCCCGCTTTGGCCCCGGTAATAAATTCGGACTTTTCCCTTCATTTTCAATCGGCTGGAGAATTTCAGAAGAAAAATTTTTAAAAGAAGGTCTTCCATGGTTGTATAACTTTAAATTACGCGGTTCCTGGGGAGAACTGGGGAATCAGCAAATTGGTGCATACCCTTATCAGGCGATATTATCCTCGGGAGCAAATGCAATTTTCGGTAATAATGTATCCCCGGGAATTATTCTTAATACTGTACCTAACAAGGATATCACATGGGAAACGACAAGGATAGTGGATTTTGGTATTGACTTTGCTGTATTGGATGGCAAACTGGATGTTTCTGTTGACTATTTCGATAAAACCACCAGAGATATTTTATATAATATTACAACCGCAGGTGCATTAGGGTTAAGTTCATCACCTCTAAACGCAGGAAAAGTAAAAAATGAAGGATGGGACTTTAATATTATATATAGAAATTCAATAGGAGATTTTTCATATAGTATATGCCCTAACTTTTCCTTTGTTAAAAATGAAGTATTATCACTGGCCCAAGTAGAAAAAGACATTGCGAAGGGACTTTTTGTAGGAGAGCCTCTAACTGCCATTTATGGTTATATTGATGACGGGCTTTTTATTGATGCGCAGGATGTTCAAAATTATTCACCACAACCATATACACCTGCTCCCGGTGATATAAAATATAAGGATATTAGTAGTCCGGATGGAGTACCCGACGGAAAAGTTACAGCTGAATATGACAGGACTGTTATAGGACAGACATCTCCAAAATAAATCTATGGAGGTCAATTATCAATAAAATACAGATCATTTGATTTTTCTGTGACATTTGACGGTGCAGTGGGAATGAATAGAAATTTAGAAAACTATGCAGCCAGGGCATTTGCCAATAAATCAAATGTCCAGCAATGGATGTGGAACAACCGGTGGACAGAAGAAGATCCTAACCCTGATGCTATCTATCCAAGATTTATTCACCACGGAGAAGGCCGCAATGAACCCATTTCATGGTATTCAACCTATTGGGCATGGGATGCTTCCTTTTTAAAAATAAGGTCTGCCAGAATTGGTTTTAATATGCCTGAAGAAATAACTAAGCCATTAAAAATTCAAAATATGAGGCTTTATCTTTCTGGTCGGAATATTTTATGTTTTGATAACTTTTATCCGGGATGGGATCCAGAGGTATTAGTAGAATCGGCACAGGGAGGAAGACATTATTCTATGACAAGAACCTATATATTTGGATTAAATGTTAAATTTTAAATAGAGGATTATGAAATCATTAATAAAATCACTGGTTTATTTAATTGCAGCAGGAATTTTTTCATCTTCTTGCGAAATGGGAATTCTTGATAAACAACCACTAGATCGGCTTGCAACGGAAAATTTCTGGACAACCGAAAAGGATGCTGAATTGGCTTTGGCAGGAGTTTATAACAGGGCAACTGCATGGAGTACTCCTGGAACCATTGCCGAATTCGATGCACATAGTGATAATGGGGTTGACAGGAAAATCAATCAATCTTATTTCAGTCAGGGATTAATAACCCCAACACTTGGAATTATCAAAACATATTGGAATAATTCTTACAGGGAAATAGCGGCTTGTAATAATTTTCTGGAGAATATTGATAATATTGAAAATATAGATGCATCAAAAAAATCTACAATTATTGCAGAAGTAAGGTTTTTAAGGGCATTTACTTATTATAACATGTCACAATACTGGGGTGGCGTCCCGTTAGTCACAAAAGTACTGTCAATGGATGAATCGAATTCGGTTACTAGTTCAAATAAAGAAACAATTGTAAATTTTGTGTTGAGTGAATTGAACGAAATTGCAGCGGATTTGCCTACGATTAGGCCATTCAATGAACATGGACGAATAATTAGGGGGGCTGCCTTGTCAATTAAAGGTCGCTTACTTATGTCGGAAAAAAAATGGTCTGAGGCCGCAAGTGCATATAAAGAAATTATAGACCTTGGAGTCCATATTATTGATCCGGATTATATGGAACTTTTTAACGGGAAAAAAGAAGAAAGCAGCGAAATTATTTTTACCAGAAAATATCTGGAAAATGAAGTGGGGAATACCATACAGTTATATTACCGTCCTAATGTTGACGGGGGCTGGCATCACATGAATCCGTTTCAAAGTTTGGTGGATGCATATTTGTGTATTGATGGAAAATCAATTGAAGATAGTGAACTTTATGATCCTTTGCATCCTATAGTCAAAGACGGGAATTATTACAGGGATCCTCGCTTATTATATACTATCTATTATCCGGCAATTTCCACTATCAAAGGGAAAACATATCACGGACATCCCGATTCAACTTCTGTGGTAGGTGACGTTTTTACTTATGATGCAGGGATGACTGGGTATTGTCTTAGAAAATATATTAATGAGGAATATACAGGAGACGTTTACAGCGGAGGCTCAGATATGCCAATTGTAAGATATGGCGAGGTTTTATTGAGTTACCTTGAATGTAAAATAAAAAACGGGGATGTAATTAATCAGAATTTACTTGATCAAACTATAAACAAGATCAGAAAAAGAGAAGCTGTAAATATGCCGAAAGTTACAGAAACTGATCCATCAAAGTTATGGGAAATTCTAAAAAGAGAGAGAAGAGTTGAATTGGCATGGGAAGGATTACGATACTGGGACCTGATCAGATGGGGTGAAGCTAAGGAGGTTCTTAACGGACCTCAGTATGGAATAAAACTTACATATGATCCTGAAAATTACGTTGGATATAGAATAGGACCTAATGGCCATTACTATGTTACAGATTTGATCTTCAGGGAATCTGATATTCCATGGCCATTTCCGCAAGATGAACTGGACATAAATACAGAACTTACTC
>CAZIOB010000089.1:0-5261 GCA_964540755.1 uncultured Prolixibacteraceae bacterium
CGGAGGGCGTTTCAGCTGAAATCATTGATGTGTCTGAAACAAGAATAATATCTGCTTTGAGCATGTCCTTATTTGCTTTACACCATTTGCCAAGATTGGAAGGGATTCTCATAAACCCAAACAATTCATTCAGAAACCTTTGAAAATAATTAATTTCAGTCATATAAAAGGCAATAAATTAAAAAAGGGCAACTTAGTATGGGTTGCCCTTTTAAACTTTTTGCAAATAATATTAGTCAGTTATATTCTTGAATCTCTGGTTGTCAAAATATTTTGCAAATTCCAGATCGGTTTTTGCCATGGCCTTCATTGCCGCGTCAATACTTACGGCCTTTCCAAGGCTGTCGAACATCAGATTTTCTTTTGCAGTCCTTGCGCCAATAACAGCTTTCAGATATTCTTTCTTTGCAGAAAGAGGTCCATCATAATCTTCGAGATCTTTTAGAGCCCCATTATTATTACCTGTAAGCATTTTAGCGAGAGCTGTATTTGGATCGTCAAATCCGGTGAAGTATTTGACTGCCTGGTCATATTCTGCTTTCTTTATGCTTACTATTCCCAAATTATAATCCACTTCTTCACCTGCCCCTGATGCAGCTCCCAGTAATGTTTCGGCCTGAGAAATATTGCCTTTGTAAAGAGCGATTGCTCCAAGGTTATTTTTAATGATACCTTCATCATTTTTCAGGCTTTCTGCTTTTTCAAAAAGAGGTTCTGCCTCTTCATAATTATCTTGTTTTACCAATACATAACCGGCATTGTTTGGCCCCCTCCAATCGTCCGGATATACCTTCATGCAGGAATTATAAATACCAAGCTGGTCATTAAGATCTTCAAACAGTGTAGCAGCATAAAGCAATTCGGCCGGATTCAATGAAGCAGGATCTGACTTAGCCAATGACATCAACTCTTCATCTGATTTACCAATAAGTTCAACGCTGGTAAGTAATTTGGCGCGACGCAGTTCCGGAAGTATTTCATCTGCCAGTATAGTGAAAGTTTCGGAGAGATTTTTGATTTCACGTTCACGTACCACCGGATCTGTGTACATTGAAAGAACCCTCAGGATCAATTCTTTATCCTGTATATTAGATTTTTGGACCATTTCCTGGAATCCTTGCCAGTCTTCCGGTGTATATTTTGTCCTAAGATTAATATCAATGCCAAGTTCTTTCAGTTTACCTGCAAGGAAATCAGAAGAACTGTCCTTACGATCGCCTGCAAGTTCAGTATTAAGGTCAATGGGGCCGTCAGGTGAAGCATAAGCAGAAACTTCTACATTCTTGAGATCGATTTTTTCGTCTTTATCAGCTTTTTGAGTGTATTCAAGAAAATCTTTTATATCCTGTGCAGTGATTTCCTCATTACGCAGATTAGCCCTGTTGATAAGGTAATGAATATCAGCAAGTATTTCATCAGAAACAATCCTCTGAAACGGGTCAATATTTGGATCATACTTGCCGGTGTTATTTACTTCACGGCGGACTCCCAGAATAGCTTTCGGGGTATTGGCAACTAAAGTACTTGTGGCAATAACACCGTCAGCTATCTTAACCGGAGTGAAATCAACGCTTTTTGCTCCTTTGGAAGCTGTCATATTCATATAAAGCTCTGACTTCCTCATCGCTTCTGAATAATCTGCAGCATCTTTGTAGCTAAATGATCCACCTGCACTATAGCTTATCACTTTATTATTAGCCTGAACATTTTCACCCTGGAGGGTCACTGGTTCGAATTCCGTTTCCCCGCTTTCATACCTGAGAACCGGTGTGGTAGTGAGAGTAGCTTTTTTGATAAAATATTTTTGAGGGAATTTACCATTAATAGCAACATCTACATTACCTGCGTGCGTTTCAAGAACCTCAGGCGTTACATTAAACTGAATCTGATCAGCATTTTTTTTCATTTTATTAAGCCCTGCGCAGCCCGAAAATAGCACGGCAACCATTGCGCCCAGGATTAAAGGCTTCAACTTGAAATTTTTCATAATACAAGGTATTTTTTAAAGTGATTTAATTATTTTTCATTGAAACACAAAAATAAAAAGCTTTTTTGTTTAAAAAAGGATTAATCCATCTTTTTATTCTAAAATTATCTGATTTATTCCTATCATATAACACTTTTCAGAAGAATTTTTTTTAATTTACTATAATGTCTGGAATTATGTACAAAATCAATATTTTTTTTATCGATTATCAGTACCGGGAATAATGAGCATGAGAGTAATTATCTCCGGTAATCCCTTCTGTCCCTTTTGCTATCCCTGTTGTCCCTTCTTGGCCGCCGGTCACCCTTGTGCGGATGTTGTTCTGTGTAGCCTTCCGGTTTTGGTAATAGTGCCTTACGGGACAGTTTTAATTTGCCTGTCTTGTCGTCAATGCCTATCAGCTTAACCTCTATTTTATCACCCACTTTAACAACATCATCAGGAGACCCTACTCTTTTCCAGTCCATTTCAGAAACATGAAGCAATCCGTCTTTCCCCGGGAGGATCTCAACAAAAGCGCCGAATGAAACTACTGATTTTACTGTTCCTTTATATGTTTCCCCAATTTCGGGCAGGGCAATTATTGCTTTAATTCTTTTCTTGGCTGCTTCCAGTGCTTCAATCCCGCTACCTGATATTTCTACCAATCCTACATCATCATTCTCTTCAATGACAATTACAGTATCTGTCTCTTGCTGGATTGTCTGGATAATTTTTCCACCCGGACCGATAACAGCGCCTATCATATCTTTTGGAATTTCTATAATTTCTATTCTGGGAACGTTAGGTTTAAATTCAGCCCGTGGTTCCGGAATTATCCCGAGAATTTTATTAAGAATATGCAATCTCCCTTCCTTTGCCTGTTGCAGAGCTTCAGAAAGCACTTCATATGAAAGGCCGTCCACCTTAATATCCATTTGTGTGGCAGTAATACCATTAATGGTACCGGTTACCTTAAAATCCATATCTCCAAGGTGGTCTTCATCGCCCAGAATATCTGAAAGAATGGCATATTTGTCTGAATCCTTATCGGTTATTAATCCCATTGCAATACCGGAAACCGGATTTTTCATCTTTATTCCTGAATCCATCATTGCCATAGTACTTGCGCAGACAGTAGCCATCGATGATGAACCATTGGATTCAAGTATATCGGAAACTATACGTATAATATATGGGAAATCTGAAGGTATCATTGTTTTCAGAGCCCTGTGGGCGAGATTGCCATGACCTATTTCCCTCCGGCTTGTTCCGCGTGGCGTATAAGGTTCTCCCACACAGAAAGGCGGGAAGTTATAGTGCAGCAGGAATTTTTCAGTTCCCTGTACCCTTACGGTATCAATAATTTTTTCGTCCATTTTGGTCCCCAGGGTGACAGAAGTAAGCGCCTGGGTTTCGCCCCGCGTAAAAAGGGCTGAACCGTGAGCGCCGGGCAAAAAGTCAACTTCTCCCCATATCGCCCTGATCTCATCAGTTTTTCTGCCGTCCAGCCGGATACTCTCATCAAGGATCATCCGGCGCATAGCCTCTTTCTCTACCTCGTGGAAATATTTTTTAATAAGGCTTTCCCGGAGTTCCAAATCAACACCCTCTATACCTTCATTATTTACTTTATCAACTTCGATAAATTCATCACGGATAGCATCAAATGCTTCCGACCGCTCCTGTTTATCGGAAATGAGTTTTTTAGCCTGCTCGTAACATTTGGAGTATAGTTCTGACCAGACTTTTTCTTTTAATTCTTCATCATTGGCTTCGTGGCAATATTCACGTTTTATTATCCCAAGCTCCTCCGCCATTTCCTGCTGCACTTTACAGTGCTTTTTGATCTCTTCATGTCCAAATTTAATCGCTTCCAGCATATTGGCTTCAGAAACTTCCTTCATTTCTCCTTCTACCATCATGATATTATCGAAGGAAGCTCCTACAATAATATCAATATCCGAATTTTCCAGCTGGGAATTAGTAGGATTAATAATATATTCGCCATTGATCCTGCCTACCCTTACCTCAGAGATATGTGTTTCAAAAGGTACATCAGAAACAGCAATGGCAGCTGATGCTGCAAGTCCTGCCAGTGCATCAGGAAGATCCTCCTTGTTGGCAGATATCAGTGAGATCATAACTGCTGTTTCGGCATGATAATCTTCGGGAAATAAAGGACGAAGAGCCCTGTCCACTAACCGGGCTATAAGTATTTCTTCGTCAGATGGACGTCCCTCACGCTTGAGGAACCCTCCGGGAAAACGTCCGGCAGCAGAAAATTTTTCCCTGTAGTCAACCGATAAAGGCATAAAATCAACATCCTCTTTTGCCTCTTTTGCTGAAACAACTGTTGCAAGAACCATGGTATCACCCATTCTTACGAGTACCGATCCATCGGCCTGTTTTGCCAGCCTGCCGGTTTCTATGGTAATCTCCCTGCCATCGGCAAGTTTGATTGTTTTAGTAATAACTTTTACCATAATTTTTAAATAAATATAATTGAATTAATACAATGGGTGGTGAGGTTTTACAAATTTAAAAAGGCTGAGGGTGCTAACAGCACCATTTACACTCTGCCTGATCTGTATCTGTTATTTGCGCAATTTTAACTGTTCAATGATCGTACGATAACGTTCAATATCTTTCCTTTTCAGGTAATCAAGAAGTCTTCTGCGTTTACCGACCAACTTTATAAGAGCACGCCGGGTGCTGTGATCCTTTTTGTTTTGTTTAAGGTGTTCTGTAAGGTGGTTGATCCGGTACGAGAACAATGCTATTTGTCCTTCAGTACTGCCTGTGTTTTTGGCATCTTTGCCATAACGAACGAAAAATTCCTGTTTTTTTTCTGGTGTTAAATACATTTCTAAATACTTTATGTGATACAATATTTACGCCGCAGCATCGCTATAGATAATACCTTATTAGTACATTCTAATAAAATTAGTAATTAGTCATGTTAAGGTATTATACCATTTTTTCTCATGAAACCGTAGCAAGGTCCAGATTCATAAATGATATAACAACGGCTTAAAATTAACGTTGCAAAAGTAGATAAAAGTTTTTGATTTTCAAACGGAATGATATTATTTCCCTAAAACGTAATATGAACTTTCTTTTTTTTACGGTTTTAACGGGAAAGTATATTTTTTTTTGGCGGGAGCACTCCTGTCAAATAAAAAAGCAGCTTTTTCATACTATTAAAATTAATTATTTTTAAAGGTATAGTATGGAACTCGCATATATTTTAATAATCACCCTGGGTGTAAATATTTTACATGCTCGTTTCATA
>CAZIOB010000090.1:0-28823 GCA_964540755.1 uncultured Prolixibacteraceae bacterium
TGCCAGGGGTGGTCATCAGGACTAAGGCAGGTCATCCTGTTCCTGTTGACAAATACCGGATGGAAATATGGCTTCCCGTACCTGTTGTTAAAATTGTACTGCCACAATATTCTTTCATTATTCAGAAGGGCAAATGTTGTGTCGGTTTTTTGCCACGACAGACTGCCACCTTCCACCGGCAGGGCAGGCTTGAGATCAGCAGGCAGTGGATATGTTACTTCTGATGTCGCCGCCCACTCTGTTGCCCGTATAATAAGTGTTTTAAATCCTGTGTTTCCCATAGCCCTGGTATCGTGGCCCAGTATTGTGTGGAATATTCTCCCTTCCCCGTATTCTGATACAAGTATGGCCGGTTGCTTTGAGTATCCATGGCCGGCAGCTTCTTCATTAATGGCATATCCCAGTACCTTGAACTTTTCATTTTGTTCTGCATTCATCCACAATTCATCAACGATACAGAAATCTTCCATACCTCGTGTAATGGGATGCTTATCATTTTCTACAGTTACCTTCCCGGTACCGATCCTCCCGTGCCATGTATCATCCACCCATGCTCCTGTTGATATCTCCTTGAATTCAGGCCAGTTGTAAAAGGTAGTTGTAGCGGCGTGGAAGAATATGAGCCCCCTGCCTTCACGTAAAAATTTTAAAAGTCCTTCTTCAGTCTCTTTTCCCCAGCGGATATTCTTCTCCGGCCATGAGTTCCAGTTGTTTACAACAGCGTTGAACCTGCTCATTATTTCGTAGGTAAGGGTGTCGGGCGAGTTGGTTATCTCAGCCTCAAACAACCCGCTGCCTTCAAGAATATCTTTTAAGAAGGGCGTTGTTGTTTTCCAGTCGTGATTATTCCTTCCACTGAGAATCAGAACCTTTAATTTTGCATCTTTGTCCCTGCCGTCACGACAACTGTAACCTGTTAAGGCTAATAAAAATATAAGTATTGTAATAATGTATCTCATCTGTTAAAAATTTCAGATCATACATTATACGGAGCTCTAAGATCCCTGTGGAAATGTGTCATTAGCTCCGGATAATTCTCTATAACCCGGGTTACCGGATTCCATACTACCTTATCTTTTCCTGAACGTATCAGTACATTACCCATATGGCTGATGCAGTCGGACAGGATAGCATCATCAAGAGGAGCCAGAGAGTCCCTCTCACCCTGTATGGTTTTTATGAAATTAAGTCCGTGACGGTTATTCTCACCGAAAACAGAAGTGTTAAGTTCTTCATGAAGCTTTGAATCACTTGATGCTGCCTTTCCTCTTCCGAGACTTATCCATCCTTTGCTGCCGTAAAAGGTTGTGCCGTTACTGTCATTGATCTTCTGCATCATCTCAGTTGCATATTTTGTGCTTACAAAATGAAGTTTCATACCGTTGGCATATTCCATGTCCATGTCCCATTCGTCAATAGTATCGAAGAGTATATCTTCAGGAAAGAAACTTGCTGAGCCGGTCATGGTAAATGTGTCATTCATCTGTTCTTTTACACCCCAGACTGCTACATCAAGAGGATGAGCTCCCCAACCGGCAATGAAACCTATGGCATAGTCATAGATATGATAGATACCTTTTGCTGCAACGCGTGCATCAGAGTATGGCTTAACAGGTGCAGGCCCCAGCCACATGTCGTAATCAAGTCCCGGAGGCGGATCTTTTATTTCTGCTGACTGCTGCGGGACTCCCTCTCCCGCCGGAGCCCATACCTCCACTTTTTCTATTTTTCCAATGGCACCTGTTCTGACCATCTCAGTGCCTTTCTGAATATGTTCCAGTGACCTTTGCTGGGTCCCGTACTGAAAGATCAGGTTATTTTTGTTCATGATCTTCTCAAGCTCTATCATGTTATCAAGACTGAGCCCTAATGGTTTTTCACAATAAATATGCTTGCCTGCCCTTGCGGCAAGTATGGCAATCGGCAGATGCCAGTAGTCTCCTGTCGCAATGTGCACGGCATCAATATCAGCTCTTGATAATATATCCCGGAAATCATTATATGGCGTGCATTCTGTATTTTCCTGATAATTATCAGCATAGTAAGCAGTAAATTCTGCTGCCAGTTTCTCACGCCTGTCTTTAAAAGGATCACATGTTGCAAGTGACCTTGAATCGGAAAGAGGCATAAAATAACCTTTTGCGGCGCCGGTTCCCCTGCCTCCCACGCCTATATGGGCAATATTTACCCTGTTATTGGCTCCTTTGGCACATGATGACAGTATTGTTGGAACAGCAATCGTTCCTGCTGCGGCACATGCTGCTTTTTTCAGGAAATCCCTGCGATTGGTAGTAATAGCTTTCATGTAATTAAAATTAATTATTTTTAAAGGTATCATATAGAACTCGCATTTGTTTAAATCATACTCTTGTGTGATTTCATAATAATGCTCGTTTCATACTATTAAAATTGTTAATTTTCAAAGGTATAGTATGGAACTCGCATATATTTTAATCATTCTCTTGGGTGTAAATATTTTAGATGCTCGTTTCATAATTTTATTTCTTTGCCAGCTCTTTAAGAAAATCAAGACTCTGTTTTACTGCCTGCTCCCCTGCAATCTCAAAAGTGGAATAACCGTCAAATTTATTTTCTGCAAGGAGATTAAATACCTCTTCAACAGGAACAGCACCTGTCCCCAGGGGAATCACAGCCATACCGCACCCAAAGATCTTTCCTCTTTGAGTTTCCATATCTGCGGGCAGGTCTTTCCAGTGGACATGCTCGATCAGGTTACCGAATGTTTTAACATATTCAACAGGATCGCCTCCGCCAAGCCACAGGTTTCCTGTATCCAGGTTCAGTGCAAGGGCTTCGGAGCAGCATTCATTTAAAATCCGTTCGGTATAAACAATGGAATCCGTTATATGTCCGTGAGGCTCGATAAGGATTTTTACTCCCATGTCTCTTGCAATTCTCAACGGTTCATAGAGTTTCTCGGAAATAGCGAATATCGCCTGCTCATCGGAAAGCCTTTTGCCAAATGGAGTTCTGGCGTCTCCCTCGGAGGTGATGACATGCTCCACACCAATGGCCGCAGCCATTTTTATAGCCTTGATGATCTGTGCTGTTCCGTAACGCCAGGGAGCTGTGGGATCGAGTAGTTCGGCATGGGCGCATACTGAGGATATCTTAAGACCGGCATTCTCAAACATACGCTTAATGTCAAAAGGATTGGCATCGAGACTGGCAAGGGAGGTAAAACCATAACCAGTGCCAAGACATGCACCATCGGAATTATCCGTGATGTCCGCATATGAAAATCCCCACGATTTTATTGTTTCCAATTGTTTCTCGAGGGTGGAGAAAGGTTCGATCAGTGCAAAACAACCTACCTTTTCTGTAATAACTGATTTATTTGTATCCATAACTAAAATATTTTATTAATTAGTACTATTATCAAGTTTGCTCACCGCTTTTTTATGATTGCTCCTGAACAGGAGACTCAAACTTTGGTGCCGGAAGCTAATTTCCTTAACCAAGATTGTCAAATTTATTGATAAGCATTAATCAATTATGTCTTATTTCAAAAATATTTACTGATAGGCCATAGTTACCTATAAGCCGCCACACGCAATAATACTAAATTCTGAAACAAATTAATTGCAATATTATTCGTTGAATAAATTTACAAGTTTTGAAGCTGGAAATGAATTTTTTTAATAAAAAAATGAGAACGCAGTGATATCATGCGTTCTCATATTAGTGATTACCGGGTAATTTTATTTTTTCAGCACTTTTGCTACTTTTTCAGACTTGCTTCCAGTGTCACGTTGATTGCGGAAAGAGCTTTGGAAACCGGACAGTTTATCTTGGCTTTTTCTGCAAGTTCCTGAAAAAGTTCATCTCCTATACCTGGAATTTCAGCTGTCAGTTTAAGCTTACTACCACTTATCCGGAACCCTCCGTCCTCTTTTTCAATGGTCACTTCTGCCTCTGTTTCAATTAATTCAGGATCAAATCCTTCTTCGGCTAATAATCCTGAAAGAGCCATTGAAAAACACCCTGAATGAGCAGCGGCAATTAATTCCTCGGGATTTGTCCCGTCTCCTTCTTCAAAACGTGATGAAAAATTGTAATTCCATGCTTTTTCCATTGACTGAACCTTAAGGGTTCCTTTTCCTTCCTTAAGAGTTCCCTGCCATTTTGCTTGTGCTTTTCTTGTTTTCATGTTTTCTGAATTTTTTATTGTGCTTCCCAATATTAACGAGCACTGTCGAACTTCATGACGATTTTACATAAGATATTTATCTATTTGTTATTTATTCACATATTAATTCTGCTAGTAATAATGAAAATACTATGCCATTTTATAATAAATCCAGTAATTCCTCATAAATCAATATATAGTTAAGAATTATTTTTCGTGAGAATGTAGAATAAATCCACAATTGAGGTTAAATTTCTACAATAGGGTTATTTATAGAAGTGTTTATTAATTTTCCAGAGCCGGGAAAATACACCCTGACGCTGAATGCAAAAAAGATTTCTGAAGGAAACCCGGAATTTACTTCCCTGAATATTGGATTAACAAAATAAATTTTAAATGCACATTTTTTGTGATCAATGGAAATTTATTGCTTTTTTTGTGATATTGTCAATAAAATGTGGCCCTGCTTAAATAAGATAATTCAAGGCCGGGAAAATATCAGTAAATATTCCCGGATTAAAGGAGATTATTTATGTTAGTCACTAATATTATAAAGTGGAAAATGTGATATTTGAAAAATTTATTATGGAAAAATCAATTAAGAGAATCAGAAACTTATTTTTAGTTTCAGTTATTTTAGTTCATTGTTTAAGCTTAAATGCCCAGACAAACGACAGAATGGATAAAATGTGGGGGGAATCTAAAGCATCCGCACATGCATTGAAGAATGGCCGCGGTAAGTTTTTTGACCAGAGTAATTTCGGGATGTTCATCCACTGGGGGCTCTTTTCCCATATCGGCGGCAAATGGAAAGGAAAAACATATTATGGCATAGGAGAATGGATCATGAATCCCCGGATGGCCGGCATTCCTGTTGAGGAGTATAAAAAGGTTGCTGAAGAGTTCAATCCAAAGGATTTTGATGCAATGTCTATTGCAAGGCTGGCAAAAGATGCAGGAATGAAATATATTATTGTTGATTCTAAGCATCATGACGGATTTGCTTTATTTGATTCCGACGTTGATGAGTTTAATATAGCTGATGCTACCCCGTTCGGGAGAGATCCTATGAAGGAGCTTGCAGAAGCCTGCAGGGAAACAGGACTTGGATTCGGGTTTTATTATTCGCATAACCAGGACTGGACAACACCGGGCGGCACCGGAGGCCCTGAAAAGCATGCCGACGGGACTCCTGCAACATTTGAAGATTATTTTTATAGCAAATGCAAACCCCAGGTAAGGGAAATCTGCACTAATTACGGTGACCTCGATTTTATTTGGTTTGATACTCCCGGAAAAATAAAAAAAGAGCTTGTAGAGGAGTTGGTTGAACTGGTAAGGGAACTTCAGCCAAATGCTATGCTTTGCAGTCGGGTTGGTTACGGACTGGGTGATTATGTCAGCCAGGGGGATATGGAGGTGCCTCACCAAAATATCGACGGACTGTGGGAAACGTGTGATACTAACAATGATTCATGGTCCTATACATGGTACGATAACAATTTTAAGAGTCCTGCCATGATACTGCATCGTCTTATTTCTACCGTTGCACGAGGGGGAACATATCTGTTTAATGTGGGGCCGGATGGTAACGGGATAGTGCCACAGATTGGACAGAAATTTCTCCGGGAAGCCGGCAAATGGATAAACAGGTATCCATATGTTATATATGATGCAGGAAGTTCGCCATGGGGCCATGCCCTGGCATGGGGCGACGTCACTACACAGGGGAATTCCCTGTTCTTATCTGTGTTTGAGTGGCCGGATGACGGGAAGCTTTACCTGCCCGGATATGACGGCAGGATTGTCTCTGCTTCACTGATGTCCGGTAATGGTTCGCAGGAGATTTTTTATCAGCAGGAGAAAGGATGGACAGTATTTGAAGTTCCCTGTAAAAAGGCTGACTCCTTTGTTTCTGTTATAGAGCTGAAATTAGATTCCGATGTAAAAAATATTGATGTTAATGCTTTTCACGGAATATATCCGAATATCGTGACAACATTACTTGTTGATTTTGCAGATGTTTCAGGGGCGGAAAAGAAATCTGTCAGATGGATGGAGAAGTTTGGTGAATGGAAAAAGGTCAACCAGGTAAGCAAATGGGAAAAGAATGGAAAAGCAGTATGGACAGTCCAGGTATTTGAGCCTGGCTTTTATTACCTGGATATTCGGCACAAAGGTGAGGGCAAACTGGTATGGAGAACGGTTACAGATGAAGGAAGTATTGTTCAGAATCAGCAGCCGGCAACTGAAAAATATCAAACCCGCCGGATGGGGATAATTGAATTTAAAAATCCGGGGCGACATACTATATCGGTTTCACTGGCCGAAGGTGATGCTGAAACTGCAAGCCTTGAATCGATCACAATTAGGAATCTTGAGTATTAGAATAACAGAATGCCTTGTAATTTATTATTTATGATTTGGAAGATAGGAATCCCGAATTTTGAAGATTAGAATCCCGAATGACAAATTTTGGAATTTTAAGAATTTCAAGTGTCAGAATACTGAATGCTATATTTGGTTATGCAAGAGTAAAATTTTATAAGTATGAACAAACAATTTTTTTTGATTATTTTAAGCGTTGCTTTTGTATTTAATGTTTATGCAAAAGGACATTTAAGTGATAACAGAGGCAAGAAACCTAATATTCTTTTCATCTTTGCCGATGACTGGGGATATGGGGACCTTGGCTGCTTCAATGCGGAAATAGAAACGCCTAATCTTGATAAGCTATTAACACAGGGAACATTTTATACCCAGTTTCATGTAACCAGCGGTGTTTGTTCACCCAGCCGTACGTCAGTCATTACCGGCCATTTTCCTGCCAGGCACCGGGTGCATGGCCATTTTGCCGGCAATGATGTGAATGCAAAACGCGGGATGCCCAACTGGCTTGATGAGAATCTTCCTGTTTATCTGCCCCGTATGATGCAGGAAGCCGGATATGTAACCGCCCATTTTGGAAAATGGCATCTTGGTGGCGGAGGCCTGCCTCATGGTGATCTTTCTGCCCCGGAACCTGAAGTATATGGATACGATGAAACAAGGGTATGGAATGGCAATGGCCCGACATGGAAGGGGGACCAGCTATGGCCTTCAACCCGGTACATGGACAATGACACTGTGTGGGCCAGGAATTCCAGTAAGCTGGCCGTTAATGCGGCTATCGATTTTTTAAAACGGCATAAGGACAGGGAATCGCCGGTGTTTGTAAATTTATGGCTTAAGGATCCTCATACTCCGCTGTGGCCTGATGAAGAGCAGTTGAAGCCCTATAAGGGCAGGGGACTTGTGCCTGAAAAGGAGATATATTTTGCTGTGCTGACTGATGCGGATTATCATATTGGCCGCCTGATGAAGGCATTAACGGAAATGAGACTGGATGAAAACACTCTTGTTATCTTTAGCAGCGATAACGGGCCTGCTCATTATCAGCCGGGATGGACAGCGGGATCGACTGCAGGACTGAAAGGGCGTAAGGCTGATATATTCCAGGGAGGTGTCAATGTTCCTTTTATAGTGCGGTGGCCGGGACATGTTACAGCCGGTAAGATCGACAATGAAAGTGTGCTTTCTGCAGTTGACCTTCTTCCGACTTTTTGTGAACTGGCCCAAAAGGAGCTGCCTGAAGGGTATGAGCCTGACGGTGAAAGTTTTACTTCTATATTTGAAAATGTACCATTCAAAAGGACTAAGCCCCTTTTCTGGGACTGGCATTTTTCAGTGGTCAGCGATAATCCGCGACACGATTGTAAATGGCCGGGGAACGCGGTACGTATGGGAGACTGGAAATTGTATTATAATTCTGAAATTGACAGTGTTGAACTTTATAATATTGCTTTAGACCGGTTTGAAAGAAATGATCTAAGTATTGATAATCCCCAAATAGTAAAAGAACTTTTAGTACTTTTGAAAGATTGGAAAAAGAAGCTCCCGGAATAAAATGTTTTAAATGAAATATAACTCATATATGGCAAGAATCCGATTAATGAGTTTTTTATCATATTTGGAAATATAAGTAACTATAAAATTTTAAACGAATGAATTTATTTATTAGAAAAGACCAGGGACAATTAACAAGATTTGTTAAAAGGGCATTTTTTATTGCAGCCTTTTTAATATTGTCAAATTTATTGTATGCGTCCGCCGGCAGAACATCCGGCAAGCCTAATGTGATAATTGTGATTACTGATGACCAGGGTTACGGGGATCTCGCATGTCATGGCAATACAGTAATCAAAACTCCTGAGCTTGACAAGTTTTATGATGAGGCCGTGAGGCTGACAGATTTTCATGTCGGGCCGACATGCGCACCTACACGGGCAGGCTTAATGACCGGCAGGTACTGCAATCGTACCGGTGTATGGCATACTATTGGCGGATGTTCAATCTTACGGGAAAATGAAGTCACCCTTGCAGATATTTTCAGTGAAAATGATTACGAGACAGGTATGTTCGGGAAATGGCATCTTGGAGATGCTTATCCTTCCCGTCCGCATGATAAAGGTTTTAAATATTCCGTTTATCATGGCGGTGGCGGTGTAGGCCAAACTCCTGATAACTGGGATAACGACTATTTTGATGATACTTATTTCGTAAACGGGAAGCCAGAGCGGTTCAACGGCTATTGTACCGATGTCTGGTATGAAGAGGCAATAAAGTTTATCAGAAAACATAAAGAGGATCCTTTTTTATGCTATATATCTTCTAACGCCCCGCATTCACCGTTCAATGTCCCGCTGGAGTATTACAACATGTATAAGGATGAGAATCTTCTGGAATATCAAAAATGTTTTTACGGGATGATAAGTAATGTGGATGATAATTTCGGGCATTTGCGGGATGAGCTTAAAAAACTGGGAATTGAGGATAACACAATCCTGGTTTTCATGACTGATAACGGGACAGCATCAGGTTACAGGATTGTTGACGGAAAAGTTTACGGATATAATGCGGGAATGCGGGGAACAAAGAATAGTGAGTATGACGGGGGCCATCGTGTGCCGTTCTTCATTCGTTATCCCAAAGGCAATATAGGAGGTGGAAGAGATATAGACATGCTGACGGCTCATATCGATGTTATACCGACACTTGCTGCTTTGTGTGGCTTTGAACTGCCTCAGATTGCGCTGGACGGAAGGGATATATCAGCTGTTCTTACAAACAGGTCATCTTCTGTAAAGCGTGACTATATCATAACAGATTCCCAGCGTTTGCAGGAACCTGTGAAGTGGAGGAAAAGTTCTGTCATGAAAGATAAATGGAGACTCGTTAACGGAAAGGAGCTTTATGATATTGCTTCTGATCCGGGACAAGAGAAGGATCTTGCCGGGCAATACCCCGGGAGAGTGAAGCAGATGAGGGACTATTACAACGAATGGTGGAGCTCGGTCTCTTCGGAATTCAGCCTTTATCCGGTGATTAAGGTGGGAAGTGAATATGAAAATCCGGTGATAATTACTTGTCACGATTCTCACGTTGAGGATTCAGAAATTCCATGGAACCAGAATTTTATAAGGCGTGGGTTGAAAAATCCGGTTGGCGGCAGCTATGTCATTGAATTTGCCGGTGACGGCCGGTATCAGATAGCAATAAGCAGGTGGCCTTTAGCATCCGGACTTGCTATCAATGAAGGAACCGGTGACGGGTATGAAGCTGCTGTAAATTATGAAGGTGTACCTGACGGAAAAGCATTCAGTTTTGTCAGCGGAGGCATTAAGATAGGCGGATGGAAAGAGGAGAAAAGTATAGAGCAGGATGCAGAAAAATTGGTGTTCAACGGGAATTTTTCAAAAGGAAAATCTATAATGACCGCATGGTTTACAACTGCTGATAAGCAGGACTGGGGTGCTTACTATATAAGTATTGAGAAGATAGATTGATGAAGGAAGCCGGTAGAGAACGTATTTCTATTTAGCCAGCTTGCTGCGGGGAGTTTTATTTGCTATAAATCAGATTGTTAAATAAATATTAATATGAAGAATTTGATTTTATTGCTGATCATGGGTTTGTACCTGCCGGTTTTCGGAATTGGATATCTTCACCCTCTGAAAGGATGGGAACAGGTAGCTCCCGGTATCTGGAAAGTTAATATCGGTGAAGTTGATAAAGAGATAGCCTATACAAGTCTGGCTGTACGGGGCCCCCGTCTTGCGGAGTTGAATGCCCTGCCCGGAATGCCTTTTCCCTTTGGCAAATCACCCATAGAGTTTCTCCGGTATGATGATCGTATGATACATGTGAGAATTCCTGTTGATAAGGATGAATCGATATATGGATTCGGACTGCAGTTTGACGGTATCAGGAAGAATAAACAGGTACTTGAGCTGAATGTTGACCATTGGGCAAGAGGTGGCGGACGAACACATGCTCCGGTGCCGTTTTATATTTCGGAAAAAGGGTATGGAGTTTTGTTCAATACTGCCCGTTTTTTGAAAGTGCATGTAAAAGTTGGTAATCACAAGGATTCACCTAATAATCCTGTGCCGGTGGACCGTTTCCCGACTCCTGAAGAACCTGCTCAGCGGAATTGGGATGCCCAGCCGGCAGGTGATGCTGTAGAGGCTAATCTTTCGGCAAAAGGCCTTGAGTTGATAGTTTTTGCAGGCCGTAATCTTCAGGATGTTGTAGCCCGTTATAATCTTTATTGCGGTGGCGGGGCGATGCCTCCGTTGTGGGGATTAGGATTCTGGCACCGGGTGCCGGCAGACTATTCTGCGGAGGAGACGGAGGCCGAAGTTGCTGAGTTTTCCGGGTACAAGATCCCTTTGGATGTTATCGGGCTTGAGCCTGGCTGGATGTCACGATCTTATCCGTGTACCTATGAGTGGCAGAAATACCGTTTCCCTGATCCTGCCGGATTTGTCGGCCGGCTTCTTGATAATGGGGTACGTATCAACTTGTGGGAAAATCCCTATATCTCTCCCGAAGGCAAACTTTATGAAAAGTTGTATCCTTATGCCGGATCTCATATGGTATGGCTCGGCATTGTGCCTGATTATACGATACCGCAGGCAAGGGAGATCCTTTGCAGCCAGCATGCCGAAGACCACCTGTCAAAAGGTGTCAGCGGATACAAGATCGATGAGGTGGACGGCTATGATCGCTGGCTTTGGCCGGAGCATGCCACATTTCCGTCAGGTACCCCTGCCGAAGCTATGCGGCAGACTTACGGTCTGATAATGCAGAATATGCTTTATAGCGAGCTGTTTCATAAAAATAACCGGAGGACATGGTCACAGGTGCGAGCCAGCAATGCGGGGGCTTCAGGACTCCCATTCGTTATTTACAGCGATGCTTACCGGCATTCGGAATATATTACCGGCATATCGTCAGCGTCGCTCTGCGGCATACTGTGGACTCCGGAAGTCAGACAAGCGGGATCGGCAGAGGAGTGGCGGGCACGAATACAGACGGTCTGTTTTTCACCTTTGGCTCAGTTAAATGCCTGGGCTTCTGGCACAAAGCCTTGGGAGTATGAGAAAGTAACGGAAGATGTGCGCGAAGTGATCCGGCTTCGAATGAGGCTGCTTCCTTATATATACTCTGCATTTGCAGATTATAACAGGAAAGGGATACCCCCTATGCGTGCTATGATCCTGGAGCAGGGTGAAACCCCTGAATTGTCAGCAACGGCTCCGGCCAGGCTCGACGGGGTGAAGAATCCGTATGCCGAGACTGTGGATCTGGAGCAAAACGACCAGTTTATGCTTGGACCTTCAATACTTGTTGCCCCATATTACGAAGATCAACTCTTAAAACGAACAGTGAAACTGCCTGCAGGCAACTGGTATGATTTTTATACAGGTGAGTTTGCAGGTAACGGGATCACTATCGAAGTTTCTACTCCGGAACGAATACCTCTGTTTGTCAGGGAAGGAGCAGTGATACCCCTTCTTTCAAAACATATTGATAACAGTCGCGATGCCTATGGCCACCCGCTCGAAGTACGCCATTACGGAAAGGAAGACGGATCATTTGAGCTTTATGAGGATGACGGGAAAACATTCAACTATGAAAAAGGTGACTATTCTCTGCGTTCACTGCGTTTTGAAAAAGGGAAAGGATTGGAAACAGTTACCGGCTCAGGTCCCTCGCTGTTTGGCCCTATAGAAAAATGGGTGGAGATGAGTGAGAATTTCAAATATTAACTGTTGGTCATCATTTCAATTATCGATTTCATCTCTATTGTCAGGCCTTTGTATTCAGTCTTTTTGTTGCCGGTCATGTTAGTAAGCATGACAGCCTTAGTGAGGTTAAATTTCCTACAGAAAAGGAACAAATTATTAAAATCATTATCACGGATCTTTGCTTTATATTTCACTTCAGTCGGTATGACTTTTTTATCATATACGTCAATAAAATCAACTTCATGATTATATGGATCACGCCAAAAAAACCGGTATGATTTCAATGATAACAGGGCGTTTTCTGTAAGGAGACCGGGTTTGGGAAATAAGTCAGGATTAACAGCAGTACACAATGATGGCGATGTAAGATATAAACGTTTCATTGAATATTTATTCTCGTCGAATGAAAAATACCAGATATTCTCCGGTTCAACCTTATTTTCCAAAACAAATGAACTTAAATGGAAAAAGTATTCTTATTAAAATAAATCCATATGTGTACCAGTACGAATGAGTATTTTAAAATCCGGCTACATGCCATCCTTCCCGGTAATTGCGGCTTATGTATCTGCTTGCATCGGGATAATTAGGAATTTTCATACTGACAGGATCCCATTCAAGCAGAGTATCGGGTACCCTGATAGCCACGGTTCCAAGCAGTATGGCTTCGGTCATTGGTCCGGTCTGCGCGAAATGTGATTCGGTTTTTTCCCCGCCCAGACAAGCATCTGCAAAGTGATGATAATGATTACGTTCTCTGAAATTGGGTATCCTGTAATTTATAAACTTATCTTCTGGTAAAAGAGCCAGGTTGCCTCCGTGCTGAACAAGCATTGCTCCCTCTGTACCGATTAGCATAGCTGATTCGGCAGGATAATCTCCCTTGTACAAGTTTCTGATATCCTCCGGAGGATAGAACTCGCCGTCGAACCACTCCACAGGAAGCTCATCAGATTCGGTCTTGTCGTTTCCCGGGAACATCCAGGTTATATGATCTGACTGCGGCCAGGTATCAGCTCTCCGTTCAGGGGAATTTTTCCATGATTCCTGGACTTCCGCAATAACATTTTTGGGCGCTTTAAGATCAAGGCCCTTCCAGACAGCATCGAAGATATGGCAACCTATGTCGCCGGACCACCCGGTACCGAAATCCAGCCATGCCCGCCATAACATAGGATGATATATTTCGGGAGCATAAGGCCGTACAGGCGCTGTGCCGATCCATAGGTCCCAGTCCAGATTATCCGGGGGTTCCTGCCCCTGTTCAGGCCTCGGGCCAGGCAGACGGTATCTTTCTATGGCATTGGGACGGTTTGAGCAGAGGTAAACATGTTTTATCTTTCCAATAGCCCCCTTTTTGATCAATTTTACAGCCCTGCGGTCATTTTCCGAAGAGGCATGCTGTGTGCCCAGCTGCGTTATCACCCCATGTTCAATTGATGCTTCGGTCAGCAGCCGGACTTCAGCTATATCATGGCACATTGGCTTCTGACAATAAACATGCTTTCCCATTTTTATGGCATTGTAAGCTATTGGGAAGTGATTATGATCAGGCACAGTCACATTTACCGAATCAATGTTGTCTTTCTCTTTTTCAAGAAGTTCGCGCCAATCGGTATATTTACGCGCTTCAGGGACAACTTCGGAAGCTTTTGCCAGTCTTTCGGCATCCACATCACATATAGCCACGATCCTCACATTTGGATGTTTCAAAAAAATATTCATATCGCCGAATCCCATGCCCCCGACACCTATGCATGCATGGTTCAGAGTGCCTTTAGGAGAGCAGGATTCAAGGATCATTGGTGCAGCAATAGCCGCAGTTGTTGCTGTCTGGATAAATTTTCTGCGGGAAAGTGAATGACTTGTTTTGTTCATAATATTGATTATTTTTTGGATTTTGGTAACTCAATTTAACCTTATTAAAGGTTATCAGGCGATTAAATTATTAAAAAATTTTATTATAGCATTAATTCTGAATGACAAATTGAATTAATTGCTGTAAGTATTACCTGTCTGTTTCAATCAGATCAAGACCCAGGAAAACTGCTGCGTCTTTGATTTGATTTCTTAGATTGCTAATAGTTACGTTGATATCATTTTATATATTTTTCGTTCACGACAGAGTCTGTATAGAATGAAATTTAACTAAATGGTTATTCTCCTGATCCCGGTACCGGGACTTCTGCTTTTTCAATATAACCGATATCACCCATTATCATAATTTCAGGCCCCAGTTTTAAATCTGAGTTCATCATTTCTTCATAAGTAACCTCTTTCCCGGTATATGCAGAGACCCTTCCCATAATAGCAACCATAGTTGAAATGGCTGTTTCTTCTGCTTCATTGCGCGGAATATTATTTCTGATGCAGGTAACTAAATCAATATGTTCCTGGGCATGTCCCCCGATTTTGGCTTTTTCGATTGATTCGATAACATTTCCTTCTAAATCAAGGATTTTTGGACTTTCCCAGTTAGCGGTAGTAGCGACTCCCTTTGTTCCGTGAAATATTTCAGAAACCTTGCCATCAGTACCGTTGATCTGCCTGCACATACTATGTATCTGTCTGCCGTCCTCCAGAGTATAATCCACACTGAAATTATCATACTGATCACCCGTAGGCCTGCGGTGCCGTGATCCGAATCCTAATGCTTTAACAGGATGAGTACCTAAAAACCAATTGGCTATATCAATATTGTGGACATGCTGTTCAACAATATGATCTCCCGAAAGCCAGCACCAGTTTACCCAGTCACGTATCATCCACTCCATTTCACTCCATGTTTCATTTTTGTTTCTGTACCAGAGTTGTTGCATATTGAAATATATATTGGCAGATACAATTTCTCCTATTGCATTATCATTTACCCTTTGAAGCAATTGTGCAAAACTCTTATTATGTCGTTTGTGTGTGCCGGTCACTATTTTCAACCCAAGTGAATCAGCCATTTTTGCTGTACTCAAAATGGATCGTGCTCCTGTTGGATCCACTGCAACCGGTTTTTCCATAAATACATGTTTCCTGGCTTTTACAGCTGCTTCAAAATGTGTGGGACGGAATTTAGGAGGGCAGGCGAGAATAACCACGTCCACGCCGGAGTCAATTACCTTTTCATAAGCATCGAATCCTGTAAAACATTTTTCCGGGGGAATATCCACACCCTTTTCTACTTTTATTTTTTCCCGGCAACTATCGACCCTGTCCTGGAAAACATCCCCTAAAGCTCCAATGGTTAATCCATTGCCGGCATCCAGGAAATTGATGGCTGCCCCAGTGCCTCTTCCTCCGCAACCAATAAGCCCGGCTTTTAACTCAGTTCCGTCAGGTGCTTTTTCAAGAAATGGAGGAAGGTTTAAATCTCTCTTTTTATAGGCAACAACTAAATCATTTTGTTGATTATTTGATTTGCATGATGTTAAAATTCCTGGTCCTAAGGAACCTGCAACGCCTGTTGCAATGATGCCTGATAAAAAACCCCGCCGTGAATAATTATTACTTTTCATTTTGTTTTTTTTTAATGTTTTTATTGAATTAATAATTTTATTTGCCCTTTTTTATTTTTTCGTATAAAAGTCAATATGCCACATCAGATATATTTATATTACCCAAAGTTCAGAATTTTTTTCCAGACTACCTATCTGTTTCAACTACATCCAGACCTAAAAAAACAGCTATATCTTTAATTTGTTGCCGCAAGTCCCCCAGTGTAGCATTAGTATGAATTCCATATAAGTATGGTTGAAATTGTTTTTGTAACTTTTTAATATCATCATGCTCAACAACAATTTTTGCCGTACACATTACATTGTCAAGGTTCTCTCCACCTGAATAAACAGCATGTCCATCAACTATTTTCCCTGTATGCAATCTTATTTTATTATTAAGTGAATGCAATTCCCATAAAGTAACCGTTTCTCCTACAGGCCATTCCGCAGTAATACCTGTTGAAGAACCAGGTTGTTCCGGTTGGTCCCTCACGGGACTTTGAGCATGAGTCCGGATCGTATAAGGAATTCTTCTCCCGTCACCGTAAGGATTAACCGGGATGCCGCAGTGTAAGATAATTTCAACTGAATTTTCTATATCATAAATAAAATCACCAAGCATACCTGGTTTACCTGTCATTGAATATGCCAAAACCTGAGTGGCAACGATATCCGGATAATTCTGGCATACAGCAGCTATCCCTCTTGTCTTAAATCCAAGTTCCAGTCCTAATCCCGGATTATAGAGATCTTCAAGTTTACCGCTTCCTGTAACTGATCTGATGAATGTTGATACAGCATTGCAATTATATTTTACTCTCAGCGCATCCAGAGCAAGATATCCCCTTGCTGATTTTATTATTTCTGATCTCGATGCCTCGACTGCCCGTGCCTCGCTTATCCATTGATCCGCTATCTCTTCTGCTTCCTTATTGTTAATATTCTTGTAGGTTTCATAAAATTCTTCCGGTTCAACCATGATAATTTCTGCACCGAATAATTTTTTAAAATTATTTATGTACCGCTCATTATGGTCATCAGGAAATGACTGATTGAAATCCCCCCTGTAATTTATTTTTGCAATAGTTATATCTCTACTATGTTTCAACATCATTATCCTCGTATTTTTAAGTTCCTTTACCGAGCGGATCAGTTTTATTTTATATACCAAATCATTGAACATCGATTTTCTTTTAGCCGGGGTGGAAAGATTCCGCCGGTCAAGCTGAGCTGTTAATATTTTATGGTTTTTGTAATCCATCCCCCCTTTAATTACACTCTCTCCCGGAATTTTTCCCGTTGCAAAAAGATTATGAGGAGCATCCATAAACTCAAAAAGATTATAAACTACTATTGTGGGCAATTCGGTAAATGCCAATCTGTAATCTCCTTCTATTCTGCCAATTATCAGCACACCGTCGTAATTCTCTTTGTTGCTTTTAATTTCATCACAAGCCTCTTGATATGATCTTTTCCATTCAATGAAATCAATTTCTTCACATGACTCTTGCAGCTGATGCAAAACTTCCTCATGAGTAGTAAAAGTTTCCGGCGGACCACCTGAACCTGTACATCCGCAACCTCCAGAAGTAAAAATAGTAAATACTTTTGTGTTATTGCTTTGCCCAAATGTAAATGTAGCATAAAATACAATAAATGCGATTAATAGAGTTGTTTTTGTCTTCATATATTTAAAATTTTACGATTAGTTTTTTTGTATTATAACATTTGTTTAAACCCATATTAAGGGATAATTATTTGTTGCCAGAAGTTTAAATTTTTAAAATTAATCCCCGATGATTCGGATGTTTTTAAAATTCCGTATTTTATCGAGGCATCATATTATAAAGATTGCCCTCTCCTTCATTTTATTTTTCAAAACAGCATTCATCCGAATGTGAAACATAACTTTAAAATCTTAAAGCCAACTTATAGTTTTCCTGCTTTCAAATGTGATATTGTTTAATCACTAAGAACAGGAAAAACAATATTGTCACCATAATATTCATTTTCAGGAAAAAACCCGGCGTAACCGGGTTCATCCTGACATACAAAGGTTCTTTAAATGGCTGCTTGTAGCTCTTTGCTGCAAAAACAAGCAGATGGAATCCTGTTATTCTGTTACACCTGATGGCGCTCCTGTTTCCAAATGAGATATTAATATCTCCAGATGATCATTATATACATCTTTAGGAAAACATTTTTCATTGATACAAATAGTTGCAGCCATCCCCACTACTTCTCCCATCATTCCACCGGTACGCATAACCCGTGTTGCTCCCAGCGCTTCATGTGTCACACTTATATCCCTTCCTGCCATAAAAAGGTTATTTATATTTCTCGAATACAAACTTCTGTAAGGCACCCAATATGGAGGGTCATATCTTTTGTAATGAGCTTTTGAAATAAAGCCATCACCTTCAAATCCTTCGTAATAAGCCGAATCTGGTAAATGTAAATCAGATGGCCATGAAGCGGGGACACAACCATCTTCATACTTTTTATCATTTTGAATGTCTTCGAGCGTAAGTATAACGTCACCTAATAACCGCCTTGATTCACGCGGCCCGGAAATGTAAGCCATCCAGTTGAATTTGTGATTTGGATACAGCTTATCAGTATTTTTCAGGCAATCCCAGGCGCCAAAACCTGCTCTGAAATTCCAATCACGAATGTACTCACCTTTAATTATGGGATCATGATCGAATCCGCTTTCCCAAAACCAGGCTCCCAGGGCACCAAGTCCCCGTGGATGATCGCCGCGCCCGGGAAAGGGTTTTTCAGAAAGGTCCAAAGCCCATGGGCATCGCGGGAAAGTTTGTTTCTGCTCTGTTTCAATAAAATTAAAAAGATTACATCTGCCCATATGCCCTGTAGCCGTCATCTCGAAATCAGCACCGGCAAATGCACCAATGGTTCCATGTCCCGTGCAGTCGGCAAATAACTTCCCGGGAATTTTTATTCGTTCACCGGTTTCAATATGTTGAGCATAAACAGCTTTAATACTGTTATTTTCAACATCAGTTCTGTTCGCATGAAAATTCAAATAAAGGGTGATGTTTTTTTCATTTCTTATTAGATTTTCTTTTTGTTCATCTTCATAATACTCACCCTTATTCTCAATTCCGTAGTGTCCTTTATTTTTTTGTTCCAGTTCATTAACAATGTTCCCAATGTTTGGATATGGTTCATAATTTACTTTACCGCCTAACCAAACCCTTACTTCGGAGCTGTTGTTCCCACCCAGAACGGGACGGTTTTGTACCAAAGCAACTTTCAATCCTGAACGGGCAGCTGATAATGAAGCACATATTCCTGCTATTCCGCCGCCTATGACTACAAGATCAAAATTTTCCTGTTTTTTTATTTTTTTCAGTGCTTTAGTTTTCTCCCGTATATTAAGAAGTTCATCTGAAGCCTCCGGAGGATCAAGGTTTTTGTCGGATGAAATATAAATAGCATCGCAGCGGCCGTCAAAGCCTGTTAAATCATGCAGTGCTATTTTATGTTCTCCTTTTGTCAAATTAATATCTCCCCCAAATTGCCAGTGCCATTCAGCCTGTTCAGTGCCAAAGGTGGTTTTTAGAGTTTCTCCATCCACGGATACTTCAAACTGGCCTGGAAATCCAAAAGCTTTTTTTGTTTCAAAGACATCAGCTTTTTTCCACGGGCCTGTCCAGTCCCGGGTTCGTATCCAGATAAAATAGTTGTCTGTTTTTTTGACATCAAAGGTAGTTTCAGCATTCTTTACAGGTTCTCCAAGTCCGTGTGCCAATAAAAATGGTGAACCCATTTCATCGATAAATTGCTGATCTATTACCCAACCACCTTTATTTTGAAAGGATTCAGCTTCAAGAAGAATTATTTTCTTTTTTTCCCCACATGAATATAAGAGAAGAAAAATTAAAACTGTTAATAATCTAAAATTTCTCATATAAATATAAATTAATTAATAACCCGGATTTTGTTCTAATGTACCGCCAAGTCCTGCATAAGTATCAATTTCCTGCTGCGGAATCGGGCATAAATAATCCCTTGGTGCATTAAATTGTCGATTTTGAGCATTAGGGAACCTGGCATCGGGATTGTAATCATACTGACTTTCAATCCCTGCATAAGATACAAAGCAATCATCATCAATATCAGGAATCCCGGTAGCTGTCGGATAATCAAGAACACGGCCGTAGAGAGTAACAGGCATAACTTTTTCTGCAATTCTCCATCTTCTGATATCAAATAACCGGAAGCCTTCATTTGCAAGTTCAACTTTCCTTTCTCTCCTTATTACTTTCCTTAATTCAGCCTGGTTTGTAGTTGTGACAGCAGGATAATTATCTACATCTGAAACATTTACTCCGTAAGCACGTGCGCGTATGCGGTTAATGGCATTTAATACTGAATTATCAATTTGTCCTGATTCGATTTTTGCTTCTGCATAGATCAATAATATTTCAGCATAACGCATTAAAATATAGTCCAGTTCCGACCACGTCTGCCCCGAACTCTGGGCTACTTCATCTGTATATTTCTTCCAGAGGTAACCAAAAAATGCCGCCGGCCAGATAACAGTCCTGCAATCAGCGTTTGATCCGATAACAGATCCGTCAACTCTTCGATATATCATACTGTCGGGGTGACTTTCAAAAATAAATCCGGCCCAGTGACTTTGAGGAGTAATAATTGATTGCTTTAAACGTGGGTCCCTGTTTTCAAAAGGATTTTTTGGATTATATATGTCTGATTCATCAATTGGTTTTCCATCGGTTGCTTCATAGGAATCGACCAATGACTGGCAGGGAACAACTGTGGAGTATGAACCTTTATTTCTTGATCCCTGGGCTAATGGGAAATTAGTTGTACTAAAACCTTCCTTAAGCGGCATGACAAGCATTATTTCAGCCGAAGACTGTCCCGGCCATGCGAATAATTCTCCATAGTTAGGATGTAAACTGTAATTCATTGCGCTTTCATTATCAATAACTGCTTTAGCAGATGCTATAGCCTCATCATATCTTTCATTGTAAAGTGCAATTCTTGATAGTAATCCCAGGGCTGCCCCTTTCGTAATTCTTCCATAGTCTGAAGAAGGCCATGTATTAGGAAGAGATGATGCAGCTGTTTGCAGATCCGCCATAATTTTGTCAACTATTTCAGATTTTGAAGTACGGGGCAGCAACGCTTCTGCCGGATTTTTAATTACTGTTTCAAGAAAAGGAACATCACCGAAAAATTCGGTTAAATACATATAATTATACGCCCTTAAAAACAATGCCTGAGCCTGAATTTCTTTGAAGCGTGCTTCATCGACTAAATCTCTTGCCCTTTCCATATTTTCAAGAAGTGCATTTGCCCGTGCTATACCTGTGTAAAAGTGAGAGTATGCAGATTGAAATCCTCCGGTGGTAGTACCATGACTTCCCTGTCCGAGTTCAGACATTCCAAATACATTTGCTCCCCTGTTAATTCCAAGATCGGTAGCTCCATTATCCATACCAACCTGCATAGGCAGAGCATACCCCCCCTTATAATCTAATGTATTATACACCCCGGTAAGCGCTAAAACTAATTCTTGTTCATTACTGTAAAATGTTGCATCAACAGGTTCAGTTAATGATTTAAGATCAAGTATCTTATCTTCACATGCATTAAAGATGAACACAGTGATCAGCAATATAAATATTTTATAATTTTTCATTTCTAAGATTATTTAGGTTATCGATTAAAAATTCACATCAATCCCAATTATCAAATTCCTGACAACAGGGTAAAGTCCGCCATGGGTGCCATTAGGCGCCAATGGATCAATACCATCAGGAAGATTATCTATAGTAAATAAGTTTTGGCCTGAAAAATATAGCCGTACTTTTTCAAGGAAAATCTTATTAAGTACTGCATCAGGAAGAGTATAACCAAAGGTAATATTTCTGAGTTTAAGATAAGAAGCATCAAATACCCATGTGCTGCTTGTTTGGATGTCATTACTCCCTGAGCTCGTAGGCCAGATTATCGGGTACTTTGCGTCAAGATTGTCAGGTGTCCAGCACTCTTTTGTGTGCCATTCCTGAATATTGCCGGCATTAAACAATGCCCATACATAATCTCCGCCGAGGAGGACATCGCGTTTTCCAACTCCTTGTAATGATAATGACAGGTCGAAGCCTTTATATGCTGCATCCAGGTTAATGCCAAATGTCATTCTGGGAAAAGGGTCTCCTATAATTACACGATCATCAGCAGTTATGCGTCCGTCTGCTTCATCTGGAATCCCGTCATCATTAGTGTCAACTGTAAGTTGATCTTTATATCTTATATTTCCTGGTATTAATGTTCCAATTTGAGAAGGAGCGGAAGCTATGGTAGCCTCATCCGGAAACATGCCAATAGATTCATATCCGTATATGGACCAAACAGGACTGCCAACTTCAGTAATTGAACTGCCTGAGATGATAGGTCCGATACCCGCCAAATTGGTTACCTCATTTTTTACATCCGCAAAATTCATGTTAATGCTATAATTAAAATCCCGGATTTTATCCTGCCATGTTAAAGAAAAATCCCATCCTCTGTTTTCAACATTACCCGCATTTTGCGGAGGTGCAGAGAGGCCGATAATTAAAGGTATCGGCAAATTCAACAGGATGTCTTTTGTTTTACGAACGTAATATTCTAAAGTAAAGAATAAGTGTTGGTCAAAAAAACCTGCATCAATACCAAAGTTGGTTGTTTCTGTTGTTTCCCATTTAATGTTCTCATTTGCAAGAACATTTTGGGTGGCGCCCAATAATACTGAGTTCCCGAAGACATGATTCCTGCTTCCCAGGGAAATCGACGACGCATATGGGAAATCACTCCCTATCTGTTGATTACCCAACTGACCCCATGATGCCCTTAATTTTAAGTTAGAGAACAAATTTAAATTTTTAATAAATTCTTCTTCATTTAATCTCCATCCTGCAGAAAAAGAAGGAAAATAAGCAACTCGGTTTTTGGTTGAAAATCTTGAAGAAGCGTCTCTTCTAATATTTGCCTCCAATAAATAACGGTTATTGTAAGCATAATTTAATCTGCCAAAATAGGATACAAGGCTTGAATGGGTTGCTGACCCTGAGTTAGCATCATTTTCTTCAGAACCCGCATTTAATACCTGATAGTTTGGTAAGATGAAGTTATCTCGTGAAGCTGAAAATGTTTCATATTGATACTTCATAAATTCATATCCTGCCAATACTGAAAAATCATGAGCTTTTAGTTTTTTAGAATATGACAGTAATGCATTGAATGTATCATTAAATGATCTGCCATTACTTTGATATAAACTATTTTTATCCGGAACTTTCCGGGTATCTCCGGAGGCCAGATCTATAACCAGTTCATGTACATTAACAAAATATTTATAATAAGTATCGCCGTATTCAGGTGTGTACATTACAGATAATTTTAATCCCGGGATGATACTATAGTTACCTTTCAGGCTTCCTCTGAAGTAATTATTATGAATATTATTATATCCGCCATCATTGACTATAGCTACAGGATTTCTGCCAGCCCAGCCGTCCGCCCATGACCCATCAGAATAAATGGCAGGATAAACAGAGGGAATCCGGTATGCCTGTTGAGTAACCAGACTTAATGAGTGGGCTGCATTAGTCCTTAATGACTTATGAAAACTAAGATCAAAGTTGACATCAAACTTATCTGAAATCTTGATATCTGTATTGAGTCTTCCGTTATATCGATCATAGCCATAACTTAAAATATTTCCATTCTGATCAACATAAGAAATATTTGCCAAAATCCCAACTTTATCAGTGCCCCCGTTAAAACTAACAGTATGGTGTTGCTGGAACCCGTCCTCCGTAAATAATAAATTTATCCAGTCTGTATCCGGATATTCATCAGGATTAGAATCCATATTTGCAGCGTATTCATCAATTTTAGCCTGATCCTCACCTGAATATTTCAGATAATCCAGCGCATTCAGTACTTTTGGATGACCTATCGGAGTTTGCCACCCGACATAGTTTCTGTAATTAATACTTAATTTCTGTTTTGCAGCTCTTTTAGTAGTAATAAGGATAACTCCGTTAGATGCCCGTGAACCGTATATTGAAGCCGATGCAGCGTCTTTAAGCACCGAAATATCTGCAATATCTTCCGGATTGATATTATTAAGACTACCGCTTACACCATCAATAAGGACTAAAGGATTGTTAGATGCTCCAATTGAACCGATTCCACGAATACGAAGAGTAGCGTAGTCAAGTCCTGGTTGTCCGCTTGACTGAATGGCCGTTAATCCGGGAGTCAATCCGACAAGAGCCTGAGAGGCCTGGGCTACGGGTTGTTTTACAATCTGTTGAGCGTCAATAGATTCAACAGATCCGGTTAAATTCATTTTTTTCATTGTACCATAGCCTACAGCAACTACTTCTTCCAATCCTATAGTCTCTTCCTCCATCATCACTGTAAAAGTAGTTCGGTCTTCCACAGGTATTTCCTGGCTTCTCATTCCAACAAAAGAAAACTGGAGAATTTCAGCATCATCCGGGATAGAAAGAGAAAATTCCCCATCTGCATTAGTGATGGTACCAATAGCAGTACCTTTGACAATTACAGTAACGCCAGGTAACGGCTGACCATTCTGATCAGAGACGAATCCGTTGATCTGCCTGTTCTGCTGCATGCCTGACTGACTGTATTTTGTCATGTCCTTTTTAAGAACAATTTGATCTTTGGCAATTTCAGCAATAACAGAAGCCTGTTCCTCAAAAAGTTTCAGGACCTTTTCCAAAGACTGGTTTTTTACCTGGATTGTGATCTTTTGTTCTTTATCAAGAACTTCATCCTGATACAAAAAAAAGAAATCAGTCTGATCTTCTACTTCCTGGATAAACTTTTTAACAGAAGCATCTTCCAGGTCTAAACTTAACCTTGTGGTTTGAGAGTAAGATTCTGCCCAAGCCACCGAGAAAATCAAAAATGAAAACAGTAGTGTTAATTTCATTTTTTTAAAATTTAAATCGCTACCTTTTTTCTTGAAAAGATAGCTTTTTCGCAATTTTTTCATAATTTTACGCAGTTTTTAAGATAAAAATTAATTAATAGAGAGCCGGGCAGTGGTAGGACACTGGCCGGCTTTTTTCATTTTAGCATATAAGTTGTTTCATTTATTTTTATTAATTCGGCGGATGAAGTTTTGGCAAGAATATTCAAAATACGCTCCTTTTCTTCTGTTAATACCAGTTTACCTGTTATGCAGCGGATACCCAACATCGGGTCATCAAATAAAATGCGGATATTATAATAACGCTCCAGTTTTTTAATGATTCTACTCAAATGAGAACTTTGGAAGTTTAAAAATCCCTGGTGCCAGGCAATATAGTTTATCACATCGACCTCTGATATTTTTATTTCAGCGCTGGAGCGATTAAAGACAGCCAGCTGTTCCGGCTCTAAGACATAGTCCTTTTTAAAAGATTGAATCCCTTTTCCATTTAATTTTATTTCACCCTCCACTAAGACCGTTTCAACAAAATTGTCGGAAGGATATGCAGATAAATTAAGTTTAGTGCCTAAAACTTCTATGTTTAGATCATTTGTTTGAAGGATAAAAGGCATTTTTTCATCTTGAGCCACTTCAAAAAAACCTTCTCCGATTAAATATACTTCACGTTTATTACCTTTAAAAAAAGATGTGTAAATTAAGCGGGATCCTGCATTTAAATATGCATTGGTACCATCGGGGAGTTTTACATGGGAAGTTTTTCCATAAGGAACTACCAGTTGGTTTAGTTCCTGCTTTTCTGAATTTCTTTTTGAAAAAACGGTATCCCGCCTGTTAATTATGATTTTTCCATCAGTCCGGTATTCAATAGTTGATTCTTTTCCTGTAACAGGCACATTTTTCCCGTCACCTAATATGAGCTGGGAATGATTTTCATCCTGTACAAGGAATAATTCTTCTGAAATTCCTTGGAATTTATCTCTCTTATGGAAATAATAAACTGCAATTCCAAGGGAAAAGAATAAAAGTCCGACAGCAGCATATTTTAACAGGGATTTAAAAATTCTGTGAATTTTTTGTTTTTTTATTACAGGTAAAGGTTTTAATATATCTGTGAGCAAATCAATTGCTTCTGTCGCATGAATTATTTCTTTTTTGGATTGAAGTTGTGAAATTATCAGACGGGTTAATTCTATATCTTTTTTCGTATCGGGATTAGTTTCAATATATTTCTTCCAGTATATATCCAGTTCATTATCAGGATTAAGTACCCATTGTACGAATTTTTTGTTTTCGAAGTATATTAACAGTTTATTCACCGTAAATTTATATGTTTCTATCAGGGGTAACAATTAAATCAAATATGGACACGAAAACAGTATTTTTTTGAAAAAAATTATGATATCTGAAATAAATCATTCTGATGCTGTGATTTACATTGCTATATATGAACAGAACATATTCATGCCAACCTGAAGGAAATGTCATTAACTTACTGATGGTGATAAATTATTATAGGCGCTTAGTCCACAAAACTCACCAACATGTTGTTAGTATTAAAACAGACAATATTTCCCGCGAAACGTTTTAAATCATAAATCATAAATTATAATTTTCATAGTGCTTTATTAATGATATACTTGCTTTTTGTGGCACAAAATTTTTAACTGCCTTATGTAGCTCTTAATAATGGGTGATTACATAAAAAAAATTTCATCCAACTTTTCTAAATCTTGTTTGGTTCTGGCTTATCCGGATTAAGTATTAAAATTATTCAGGGCGGACTATTTTTTTCAATGATATAAGGGACCTGTACATAAGTTTTCTGGCTGATTCAATTGAAATTTTCAGGATCTCTGCTATGTGTGGATAATCCATTTCTTCCTCGAACTTCAGGTAAATTATTTCTTTTTGCCGGTCTGGCAGGTTATTAATAGCTGCATGTAATTTATTTTTGATCTCATCTGACAATTCAGGTTCAATTAGATTATTCCGGAAACAGTATTCAATTTGAAATTTCAGTTCTTGATCTTCATTTTGTATGTCGAGAAGATCATGCTTTCTTTTTAGGGAAATCTTTTTTACAATGCAGTTTCTGAGGGCAACAAAAAGGTATGATTTTAAATTTCTTATTTGAATACTTATTTTTTTGCGTTTTTGAAACAGATCAATGAATATTTCCTGGATGCAATCCTTTACAACCTCTCTTTCTGCACATAGATTAATGCCATAAGAAAACAACCCTTCAATATGCTGCCGATATATAAGAGAAAAGCTTTTATCATCCCCTTTAAGAAAAGAGCGCCATAAGAAGTCGATATTTTTATTTGTTGAGTCAGGCATAGTTTATTTATCAGAGCTAGAACAAATATAGAAAGAAAGTCAACAATAATCCAGTAAGTTGATTATTTTATGTGTCTTTTTTACAAATCTGCTGAGTAGAATTGCAAATTTTCCGTAGTCAAAAATGCAGAAAAATTCTTCGGTCAAAGCCAGGCTGTTCAGAAATTTTTAAAAAATTCAGATTATTATATACGATTGACATAAATTGAAAATAAAAGGGAAGACGAAATTTGTCAGATCCCATCCGGATCTGTGAGAAAATTTCAAAAATTATAGAAAATTCCAATAAACTCTATTTATATAAGAGTGAGGCAAATTAATTTTGTAAACGGACAAATCTCAAACAAAAATTTAATCATTAATTATTCACTAAAAAAAGAAATTATGAAAAAATTATTTAACAAGAAGAAGGACTTTCTCAGTAATTTATCATTTAAAGAGTTACAAAGTATAAACGGAGGCACTACATGTCCAAGTATGGGTGATTATTATGCTGCTGGTATTGGAGGATTTTATGTGGGAAGTTTCTGGAAAGGAGTTATAAGAGGAATCGTAAGTCATTTTTAAAAATATATCATGAAGCGGGCATTATAAAAATTATCATCCGGTAGTATGATTATAAATTTATACTGGTTACAGATGATACCTTTGAAAATAATTAATTTTAAAAATATGGAAACAATAAGAATAACTGAATTAAAAGGTATAAATGGCGGCTACTATTATACCCGTCAAGAGGTAAATTCAATGAAACCACGAAGCTGCAAAACAGCTGAGAACATCGGATTTTCTGTTGGAAGGGCAATTGCTTTTATCGGCGTTTATTTAATAACTAAAAGATTTTAATTACCTTATTTTTACTGGATATAATTGTCAAGTTGTCACATGTAATATTTGTGATGCAATAAAGAGGCAACTTTCAAAAGTCAGAGAACAGGAACAGCTGATAAATGGGCGAAAAATTATTTTATTATATAAGAAAGCCTTCATTATATGCTGTGAAAAGTGATATTTCAGTTAGAGCTTTTCTTAAGTTGCTTCTGCTTTTTTACATGATGCTAATTCCATGTTCTGCCATTACTATTATTTTGCGGATATTTGAAATTTTACCGGCTGATAGAACAGAAGATCTTGATGGCTCTTTAAATTCGCTTATATATATTATTTTTCTGGCTCCTATTTTGGAAGAAGCGGTTTTTCGTTTGCCTCTGAGATTAAGCAAAATAACGCTTTCTATTAGTTCCCCGGTATTTTTAATCGTCATTATTAAGCTTATTTTTTTTAAGGAAGATATTTTTACAATATATTTAGTATCAATTCCTTTTTCTCTTATTATTTATGTATTATTATCTTATGAGAAAAATATTTACTTAAGGATTAAAGAATTCTGGGAAAAGCATTTTTTATATATATTTTATTTTTTGTCATTAATATTCGGATTAATCCATTTATTTAATTATCATGAAATAAAATGGTGGATGATAATAGGGGCGCCGCTTCTGACTCTGCCACATATAATTATGGGATTTTTTCTGGGATTTATCCGTATGAATTATGGTTTTGTTTATTCCTGTTTGTTTCATGCAACAATTAACTTTATACCATCCCTGCCGCTTGTTGTAAAGTTGCTTATGAGATTGCCATGAAACCCACGCCGGCAAGTGCTGAAGAGGCCAAATATTTATCACGGAATTTAACTAAAGGCA
>CAZIOB010000091.1:0-3545 GCA_964540755.1 uncultured Prolixibacteraceae bacterium
TCCATTATTCTGGAAGTGAACAAAACAGGTTATGTCATTAAAGAAATACCTGTCTATGCAGAAATAAATTTGCCAACCGAATTTCAAAATTTCAAACCGGAAGATATCCGGGTCACTTTAGAATCTGATGATGGCGAATATGGGGAAATTCCCGGACAAATAACCAAAACCGGCGATGGCAATCATTTACTTTCTTGGATACTGCCTGAGACCAGCCAGGAAAAACCGGTGCAATGGGAAGCATGCCTGAATAAAAATGAGGAATCCACCGTAACTGGATTTTCATGGAAGGAAACGCCGGGAAAATATATGGATTTACTTTATGGAGACAGGAAAATAATGCGTTACAACTATGAGCTGGATGAGCAATTCAAAAAGGATGAAACTCTTACTGCCAATAATAAGGTTTTCTATCATATCTACGATCTCCGGGGTGAAAATCTCATAACAAACGGACCGGAGGAGGGCGTGTGGTCTCATCACCGGGGAATCATGATTGGATGGAGAGATGTGGGCTTTCGGGACAGTAAACTTTCTTTCTGGGGTATGGAAGACCTGACTGTGCAGAAGCATATCCGGTTTGTCGAACTGTCGGCAGGGCCTGTGTTGGCAAAGGTTGAAGCTCTTATTCACTGGAACGACAGCGCAGGTTATCCAATAATTGAAGAAAAAAGATCAGCAACTGTATATTACCAGTCGCCCCCGGCCATCATGCTACTTGACTATTCCTCGTCCCTGAAAGCAATAAACGGTCCGGTTGAGCTTAACGGCAATGCAGAGCATGGGGGAGTGCAGTACAGGGCACATAATGATGTGGCGGAGGAGGCTGCAGGCAGCAAGAAGCCCGTTTATTATTTTCATAAGGACGATATTGATCCGTATAAGGATTATAACCTGCCTTGGGTTGGCATGACATATGGGCTGAACAATAAAACTTACAGTGTTATTGACATGGATCATTCCGGCAACCCCAAACCATCAATATGGTCGGCCTACCGTGATTATGGCAGGTTCGGCCCCTTCTTCGAATATAATCTTGTTGACAAAGAAACACTTACGATTAATTACCGTTTCTGGATAAGTGAAAGCCTAATGCCATCACGGAAAGTTATTGACAGTAACTATAAAGCTTATGAAAATCCTCCCCTGGCAAGGATAGCTGACTGATAAAATAAATTTATTAATCTGTTGAAAGCATAGAAGAACCCTCTTTAAGCCGGCCCGGTTTACCCAATGAAACAAAAATCCAAAATAACTTCATCATGTAAGTCATTTCAGGCGTGACATGACACCAGGTTATCACACTAAAAAATATGTTATAAAACATCTGACATCAACGGGTTCCTGCAAAAAGGCCTTTCAAAAATGATTCATGACTATAAATATTTGACGGATAGTTTGTTACATATAACAACCCCGTTAATTATCATAGAACCCAACATTAAATGTGTGCGTACACACTACGATAAAAAATGAATAAAACATTTGAATTTAGGTCATTAATAACTAAAATTGTACCACTCAATAAATTCATAATTAATATCAACTTAAAAATTATAGTATTATGGCCAGATACAGTTTAAAACCCGTTAAAGTTCCTAAGATTCATACTAAATATAGAAAAATAGCCACCAAACTTCCTGTTCCGGAGTCGCTGAAAATATTCGATTCATTATCGGAGTCGGAGCCGGTTTCCATGATGGGCCAGCCACCGGTGGTATGGGACAAAGCCGAAGGGTTCCAGGTATATGACAGGTGGGGGAATAAATGGCTGGACTGGTCATCCGGGGTATTGATAACCAATGCCGGCCACGGACGTAAGGAAATTATAAAAGCTTTAAAAAAGGTAATAGACAAACATCTGCTGGCAACGTATGTTTTCGTTCATGAAAAAAGGGCTAAGCTGACAAAAATGCTCCGGGAACTGGCGCCTGATCCGTCAAACTACTCTGTTTTTCTGCTTAGCACCGGCAGCGAAGCTACTGAAAACTGCATTAAACTGGCAAAAACCTATGCTTTACAAAAATATGGGCGAGACAAAAAATATTTTGTCTCATTTAACAATGCATTTCATGGCAGGACATTAGGAGCCCAGCTTGCCGGCGGTATGGAAAAACAGAGAAGCTGGATCGTTGATGAAGGAAAAACTTTTATTCATATACCTTTTCCGGATGGCTACAAGAATGAAGACACTTCTTTTGATCTTTTCCTTAAGACTCTTGAAAAGGAAGGGGTTGAACCAGGACAGATTGCAGGTGTCATGACGGAATCATACCAGGGTGTCGGGCCGGATTTCCTGCCGGTTGAGTATGCCCAAAAGCTTGATGCTTTTTGCAAAAAACATGATATAGTCACTATATATGATGAAATTCAGTCGGGATTCGGACGGACAGGTAAAATGTTTGCCTATGAGCATTATGGTGTTAAACCGGACCTTATTGCCTGCGGCAAAGGTATTTCATCCTGCTTACCTGTCTCGGCAGTAATTGGAAGAAAGGACATAATGGATTTGTACGCTCCGGGGTCCATGACATCAACCCATTCTGCCAGTCCTTTACCGGTTGTGGCTGCTATAGAAAATATCAAGATCATCAAAAAAGAGAATCTTCCTCAAAGAGCTGCGGAACTTGAGAAAACTTTATGCACAGGATTAAAAAACATTCAGCAAAAATATCCTGATATATTGGGGTGTTTACAGTGCAAGGGACTGGTAGCCGGAATCCAGGTCGTAAAAAAAGGGACTAAGGAACCTGATCCTGATATGGCCGTAAGAATCAATGAGAAATGTTTCCATAAAGGGTTGCTGATGTTCGCACCTGTCGGGATTGCAGGAGAATGCATCAAAATCTCGCCTCCGTTGATTATCTCAGAAGAGGCCTTAAAAGAGGGAATAAAAGTTCTGGAAGAAGCATGTGATGAAATATTAGGTGCCTGAGATGATTTTTAAGCATCTTAATACTTAAAAACAAATAAAATGACTGACAAAAAAATTGATGTTACAATAGTTGGAGGTGGAATGATAACTCATGACCTGATCCTTCCATCTGTATATCATCTGCAAAGAACAGGCATAGTTAATGACATAAATATATGCGCTCTCGATTCCGGCCCTCTGAATTATCTAAAAAATTCGGAAGAGATAAAAAATGCATTCCCTGACCAGGATTTTAATGCATTCCCTTCTTTATCCGAAGCTGAAGAGAATAAATTTCCCGAACTCTATAAAGAGGTACTTGCAAATATGAAGCCGCGGCAAATAGTGGTAGTTGCCATGCCTGACCAGCTCCACTATCCGGTCATTATGGAGGCATTAAAAAACAATCAGCATATTCTTTGTGTTAAACCTTTAGTGCTGAGATATGAACAAACAGCTGAAATTGAGTGGATTGCCTTTGAAAAAGGATTATTCACCGGCGTTGAATATCACAAGAGATTTGATACCCGCGCCTTAATGGCTAAAAAGAGCTATGCCCGGAAAGAGTTTGGTGAATTTGTAATAGGGGAAGCTAAAATGATAGAGCCATATTCTTACAGGTCATCAAATT
>CAZIOB010000092.1:0-4650 GCA_964540755.1 uncultured Prolixibacteraceae bacterium
TTTGCCACCATGAATATATAACAATCCATCTTTTACTGCACTCAGATTCCGATAGTCTCCGGCCTTTGGGGACAAAGCAACAATCCGGTCTGTAATGCCCTCAAAATCAATCTCCACCGTAATATCCGCAGTTTTTTCTTTCTCTTTCTGTTTTCCTTCATTTTCTTCATCGGTACTGTTTTCTTTTTTCTCCTTTTCTGATTTTTCCTCTTTAACTGGTTCAACATCGTTTTTCTTTTTGAAAATTTCCGGTCCGTCTGATTTAAGGGTTACGGCATATATCCGGGCAGCATCGTTATAAATGTAATCGAATTCAAAGTCGGAAAACTTAAGATTAAAATCCCTGTTTGACAAAAAGAAGACATAATTCCCATCAGCTGAAAAAACCGGGGAGAAGTCATTAAATATTTCATTTGTAAGTAAATGATTCTCTTTATCAGCAATATTATACACCCAAATTGCAGACTGGCCATTGGGAGTTTCTTTGGAGTAAATGACCCACCTTGAATCCGGAGAAAATGAGTAATTTGTTATTTCCGTTTCAGCAGCATGGGTAACAATAGTTTCTTTTTTGGATTCGATATCAAAAAGTTTCAGGTTGAGGGTACGATCGGAATATAGCAGATATTTGCTGTCGGGTGACCACTCATTGTCATATTTCCAGGCTGATGAACCCGAGGTAACCTGCACAGGCTTTGCTGCTTTATTATTTTCAAGAAGATAAATTTCATACTCCCCTGTTGCATCAGAATAATAAGCAATATATTTTCCATTGGGTGACCAGCTGGGGTAAATTTCCCGGATTCCCTGCGTTTGAGTAAGGTTTTCAGTCATCCCGTTTTCTGCCGGGACAGAGAAAATATCTCCCCGGGCATCGAAAAGGGCACGTTTCCCGGTAGGAGAAATGGCATAACTGTGAATATTTTCTTTAACATTTTTATAATAGGCTACTCTGTTAGGATTGTCGAAATTGATGTTTACGGTTATTTTTTCAGTTTCACCGGTTTGCAGGTTAGTCTTGTAAAGGAATCCTCCGTTTTCAAAAACCAGTTGGCCTTTTTGTCCCGACGGCCACATGACGTCATATTCTGAAAAGTCAGTAATCTGCTCATTATCTTTTGTTTCAGTATTATAGCGATAAATATTCAATCTCAAATCACGGTCTGAAGCATAATATATACTATTGCCTTCCCATATTGGCCACTGGTCTGAACCAACAAAATCGGTCATTTTTTCGGATGTGTTTTCTTTTAAGTCATATATCCATAACTCGGTGGCCCGTCCGCCTTTGTAGCGTTTCCAGTTACGAAATTCGCGGCTTACAGGTGTGAAGCATAGTCTGGAAGCGTCAGGTGAAAAAGTAGCAATACCTCCAATTGCGATTGGCAAGGGTTTCTCCATACCTCCGTCTATGCTTACAGTAAAATATTTTCCGTTGCGCTCTCCAAATTCAGTACGGTTGGAGCGGAAAAGTATCTTTTTGCTGTCCGGTGTCCAATCGAGCACAACATTATCAAATCCTCCTCTTGGCGGCATTTGGCCAACCGGGTTATAAAAGGTGAGTTGTTTGGGAACGCCCCCTTTTGAAGGGATAATAAAAATCTGGCGGTTTCCGCCATACTGACCTGAAAAGGCAATCCACTTCCCATCAGGCGAGATTTTCGGGAAAAGTTCCAGACCGACATGAGAAGTTAACCTGCGGGCATCTCCCCCATCAGCATTTACAGTCCATATATCCCCTGCATAAACAAAAGCCACGAGATCGCCGTTGATATCGGGGAAGCGCAGTAGTCCTGAATCACCTGCTGCATATGAATGAAAGAAAATACCTGCATTTAAAAGCAGTGCAAGGAGTGTCTGAGGTATTTTAAAAATTGGATTCATGTGTGTAAAGTATAATTTGTTAATAAGAATGCATAAATATAGCTATGTAATTTTTTTAAAAATAATTTCTCATATGATTAAAATTAATTATTTTCAAAAGTATCATATGCAACTCACATGAGTTTTAATCATACTCTTGGGTGATTTAACAATCATGCTCTTTTCATAATTGTATTTTCAATGCCTAATCTGAGTCCAAATTTCGACAGATTCCTTAAAATTACCAAGTTTGGTTTAAAAAAATCGCAGTTGTCCCTTTCATTTTTAAATACCAGATTAAACCAAAGATATCCCCTTGGCAAAAAGAGGTATTAACATTTCGATAAAAAGTAAGTTTATTTAAGTTTAAATTGACCTTTCAGACATTCCTCTGAATTTGGTCCGATCCATACATCAAATCGTCCTCGTTCGGCTGTATATTCTTCTCCATTATAAAATTCAAGATCGTAAGCTCTAATATGAAATTCGACTATTTTGTTTTCACTGGGATTCAGGTGGATTTTTCTGAATCCTTTAAGTTCTTTTATGGGCCTGGTAACAGTCCCTACTCTGTCCCTGATATAGAGTTGTACAATTTCATCTGTTCCAATATTACCAATATTTTCCACATTGGCAGATACTGTAATGGTACTGTTTAAATTCAGGATAGTATCAGAAAGAGTTAGGTTGGAATATTGAAATTTAGTGTATGACAGTCCGAATCCAAAAGGGAACAAAGGCTCTAAGCCATAATCAAGATGCATTGATCTAAAGCCCATTGATAATTGTTTACTGTTTCTGGGAATATCATCAATATGAATAAAATCTTTTTTTGCTGGTGGCCTGCCTGTATTCTTTCTGTAATAATAAAACGGTATCTGTCCGGCTCCCTTCACCATGGTAACCGGTAATTTTCCTGTCGGACTGTAATCCCCAAATACCAGATCAGCAATAGCAGGCCCTGCCATAGTTCCGGGATGCCATGCGTACAAAACGGCATCTGCGATCTCCACTTCCTCCTGAATAGCCAGCGGCCTTCCTGCCATTATAATGATAATTAACGGTTTTCCTGTATTTTTCAGTTCTGAGATCAGTTCAGTCTGGGTACCGGGCAAATCAATCATTCCCCTCGAATTAGCTTCACCGGAAAGAATAGACTCTTCACCTGCAAAAAATATTATAACTTCAGATTTTCTTGCGGCAGCCATTGCATCTGCAAATTCATTTCTTGATTTATCGCGACTGTATTCGAGTCCTGTGGCAAAATTCATTCTTTCTCCCAATAATTTTGAAAAGGTGCTTTTTGGTGTTTCGGAATCTTCTTCATTTCCATCAAAAATCCATGTTCCCAACTGATCGTGCGGAGCATCGGCAAGGGGGCCTATAACTGCAAGCGACCGAATATTTTTTGGAAGCGGAAGTAATTGGTTACTGTTTTTGAGCAAGACCATACTGTTTCTTGCAAGTTCTCGTGCATGGGCCAGGTGTGATTCTGCCAGAATTGTATCCTGGCTCAGATAAGTGTTTTCAAAGGATTTGTTGAATAAACCCAGTTTAAACTTAATGTTTAAGATATTGGCGACTCTTTCATTTATTAATGATTCATCAATTTTACCTTCTTCGATCAGAATTCTCAGATTTTCTTTATAGGCAATCGATGCCATTTCCATATCAACGCCGGCGGTTACTGCTATTTCAGCGGCATGCTTTTTATCAGTGGCAAAGCCATGCGGAATCATCTCTTCAACAGATGCCCAGTCGCTGACTACCATCCCCTTATAATTCCACTCTTTGCGTAAAATAGTATTGAGAATAAATTCGTTACCAGTTGCGGGAATCCCGTTTAAATCGTTAAAACCCGACATAAAAGTTAAAACTCCCGCATCTTTTGCTGCTTTAAAAGGCCTTAAATGTACATTTCTTAATAATATTTCGGGAATATATGTTGTATTATAATCCCTTCCTGCTTCAGTCATTCCGTAACCTGCAAAGTGTTTGGCACACGCAGCTATAGAACCAGGTTCCTTTAAGTCTCCCTGTATTCCTTCAACCATAGCTTTTGCATATTGTGATGTTAAAAAAGGATCTTCTCCCACACTCTCAGCAATTCGTCCCCAACGAGGATCCCAGGTTATATCAATCATGGGTGCGAAGGTCCAGTTTATCCCCATTGATGCAGCCTCAATGGCTGAAATACGCATAGCCTTTTTTACCATTGCCGTGTCCCAGGATGATGCCATGCCCAATGGAATCGGAAAGATAGTGCGGTAACCGTGAATAACATCGCGTCCAAATAGCAGAGGAATTCCCAGCCTGCTTTCTTCCATGGCGATACGTTGCAGTTCCCTCACCCTTTCAGTCCCCTGGATATTCAAAAACGACCCAACATTACCATTCCTTACAGCCTCTTGCAACTCTTCCTCATCAGAATAAAATCCATCGGAAGCCTGAAACATCTGACCAATCTTTTCATCAAGAGTCATCTGATCTATCAAATCAAATACCCGCTGATCGTAATCATCATCCATGACTCCATTATGTCTGTTACAGGATGAAAAGGCCAGCAATAGAAATATTAACGGAAATATTAATTTCACCGTCCTCTGCTTTTGTATTTTATTTTTCATTTCCGTTTTTTTTCAGCGTTTTGTGTTGACAATAAAATATCCTTTGTAAAAAGGAATCTACGAATATATGTCATCATTGATTGATAAAATATTGTTTCATCTATTCCGGGATATCGTTATTTACAAAGATTCCTGATAAACCTTTACATAATCGACTTCC